>NZ_DLJI01000034.1:0-58871 GCF_002484185.1 Empedobacter sp. UBA7620
CTGGTAGCTCAGTTGGTAGAGCACAACACTTTTAATGTTGGGGTCCTGGGTTCGAGCCCCAGCCAGGTCACAAACTTCATGTTATTAAGAAGTATAAAAACTATAACACTCCAAATACGGAGACCTGGTAGCTCAGTTGGTAGAGCACAACACTTTTAATGTTGGGGTCCTGGGTTCGAGCCCCAGCCAGGTCACAAAGCCAAACAGAAATGTTTGGCTTTTTTTATTTACACTACTTTCTTTTAATCTAATTTCCTTTTGAGTATTTCAGCATGAATTCTGATCGATAGGTCTCTCCTATTGGAATTTCAAACTCGTTCATATAAATGGTATGATTATCAAATGAATTAATATGTTTTGAATTTATGATATATGATTTACTAACGCGTATAAAAAATTCTGAATCTATTTTCTGGTGAATCGTTTTTAAATTCATTGCTGTAATTAACTTCTGTGTCGTTGTATAAAGCACTACATAATCTTTCAAACCTTCTATGAACAAGATTTCAGAAAAACTTATTTTATATTGTTTTCTATCGGCTTTTATAAATAAAAAATTATCATCATTCTCTTCAACAGTATTTTCTTCAACCTTTTTATTAGAAAGGAAATTATAAAAAAACGTTGCCTTATTTATCGCTTTTTCTAAACGCTTTTTATCAATTGGCTTTAACAAATAATCGATAGCATCTAATTCATAACTATCTATTGCGTATCTTGAATAAGCAGTTGTAAAAATTATTAAAGTATTTTTAGGTACACTTTGCGCAAACTCTATCCCATTAATTAATGGCATTTCTATGTCAAGAAATATAACATCTGGTTGTATTGTACTTAAAAACTTTAAAGCTAAAGCTGCATTCGGAAACTTACCTAGAATTTCTAATTCAGAAACTTCGTTTATTAATAACTCCATTTCTTCTCTTGCCAAAGGCTCATCATCAATTATAATACAATTCATATTGGAATTATTAAGTTAACAACATATTCATCTTTTGTAGATTCTATATTTAAAGTATACATTTTTCCGTACAAAAGTTCTAATCTTCTTGTAATATTTGGAAGCCCTAAACCTTTAAATTTATTATTAGGAATGATGTAATTAGGATCTAAAGAATTTAAACAAACAAAGTGTAAATGATTATCAATAATCGAAACTTTTACCTTTATATAAATTGCTTCTCCATTTAAATTAACACTATGCTTTATAGCATTTTCTACAAATGTTGTAAATAAATTGGGCGGGATGTATGTAGAATTCAATTCACTTTTATTCGCTTCTGTCTCTATAACTACATTTAAATTTTCTTGACGAATTTTCTCTAAATCTAAAAAATTAGCTAAAAATTTCAACTCCGAAGAAACAGGTGTTTTTTCTTCATTATTTTCATATAATTGATATCTTAAAAAATCTGAAAGTTTCATAATAACGTCTGTCGCTACTTCAGGATCTTTTCTAATTAATGCTTTTACATTATTCAACATATTGAATAAAAAATGTGGGTTGATTTGATTTTTTAATTCATTTATCTCCATTGAAAATGTCAAATTTTTCAGTTCAGATATTTGTCTATTATCTTCAATCCATTTCTGAAAAAGTTTTAAGGTAGTTGTCATCATAATAATTGGCACAACAACTATAAGCCCTTCATAACTTCTCCTTATGTTTTCACCAAAATGTCTAGGATTAGCTATTCTATATTTTTCAAAAAACACATCTAATGATTGACCAATAATATTTATCCCCACATAAACTAAAATTGTTAATAACAATAGATATAAAATATAGTAACCTTTAAAAAAAAACTTTGGAACCAATATATAAATATTGATGTATGTTTTTAATACAAATACTACAAATAGTAAAAGAATAACATAATATCTATATACACCATAATAATTAGATGCAAACGTAGAACTATATATCACTAATAAAAATCCAACTATAAAAAGTAAATGACGAGAAAATCTAAACTTTTTATCTACTAGAAAATTTATGATTTTTTGATTTTTTGATTGAGGTAACAATGAATTCATTTTTATAAAAATCTTATCTATAACAAAGGTAATTGATTAATCTATTCCATTATTAAAGTTTATACGAACCAACGTTTTTATTATACTTCTTCTTTTTTTTTCTGGTTGGTATAAAAAAATCTAGTGTTGGTATAAAAAACGATCAAAACTATTTTTTTATACTTTTCTTAGCTATTCAATTTACAAAACATGAAATACTATGAGTGTGAAAAATTTTAATTTTTGGGTAAATAAGTTAAATCTTCTAAATTTTTCTGCAACAGAAAAAGAAGATAAAATTATTCAAATAACAGATTTAAATCGTTTTATACAATGCTACGATCCGACATTAGAAATTGTAGATTGTATACATCATGATTTTTGTATTATTGAGAAGAATGAACATATTAAAGAAGTAAAGTTAATGGATATTTCTAATCTTAAAAATAACGAAACAATTTCTATAAATAGAAACAAAGAATCTTGGTTTGTTCTTGTAAATGACAAATTAGACACAACCTTAAAATCAATTTTAAAAACAATAGAAGAACACAATATCAGTAAGATTTATGATAAGGTATTTGTCTTCAATTTTTTCCAATCGAGTATTCACGAAATCAAATAAAAATTAATGCATTCAATACAACAAAAAGCAATTACAAGCTTATTGCTTTTACTTTCAACTTTGTCATTCGCTCAAAAAAAAGATAGTATTCAAAAAAGAGCTGTCGTTTTTGTTGCAGATAAATTCCCCTCTACCCGTGTTCTTAATGTAGAATATACAAATCTTACACCTTATAAATTTTCTCAAAAGTTAGAAGATAGCAACTTTAATTTACCCGAAAGTAAAGTGAAAAACTTTCAACAAATAAAGGCAAATGCGAATTTATATTTTTTCAAAAAAGAAAAATGGACGATATCTACAGCACTTAATTATAAGTACACGACAGCAAATATAGATAACCTTAGTTCTACTATGAATGAAACGAAACAAAACTTTCATTATCATTCGGAAGCTGTAACTGCAAGTCATATTTCTAAACTATGGAAAAAAACAGCAATTTATTCAGCTACTCTATCAGTTGATGGTAACGAAAATAGTTTTGAAAGATTCCGTGGTTTACTAACAGGTAGTATAATGATTACAGCAAACGAAAGAACCAAATTACTTTTAGGTTTAGCTGTAATTATAGACCCTAGTTCGCAAGTACCTACATTCCCCATTATTTCTTATGAGCATAAATTTAAAAATGGTTGGATAGCCGATATCATACTTCCAAAAAGAGTAATGATGAAAAAAAATGTATTTAATAATGGTCGATTTTCTCTTGGTAGTGAAATGGATGTTACATCATTCTATTTTAACCAATCGAATAAAACATTTGAATTTAGACAAACAGAAATTAATAGTGGTGTAATGTATGAACATAGAATTGGTGATTTTATTGGTACTGTAAAAACAGGACTACGTAGCATTCCTACTGGAAGAATCTTTGAAAAAAATGAATCTTTTAATGACTATATATACGAGTATAAACCAAAATCATCTTTCTATTTCAACTTTGGTATATCATACAACCCATTTGGTAATAAAAAACGATAAATAACATACGTTTGTTGCGATTTCATTAAATTAAATAAAATCTATAGTAATTAAAAATAATTTATCGTAAATTCGCACCCATAAATTTCAAGGATGCAAAACATTAGAAATATTGCGATTATCGCACACGTTGACCACGGTAAAACTACTTTGGTTGATAAAATTCTTCACTCAACAAACGTTTTCAGAGAAAACCAAGATTCAGGTGAATTAATCATGGATAACAATGATATCGAACGCGAAAGAGGGATTACGATCTTCTCTAAAAATGCTTCGGTAGAGTATAAAGGTGTAAAAATCAATGTTATCGACACTCCTGGCCACGCCGATTTTGGTGGTGAAGTTGAGCGTGTGTTGAAAATGGCTGATGGTGTTATCTTATTAGTAGATGCTTTTGAGGGACCAATGCCTCAAACTCGTTTCGTATTAGGAAAAGCATTAGAATTAGGTTTAAAACCTTTAGTAGTAATTAACAAAGTTGATAAAGAAAACTGTCGTCCTGACGAAGTTTACGATAAAGTATTCGAATTATTCTTCAACTTAGATGCTACTGAAGATCAATTAGACTTCCCTGCATTCTACGGATCATCTAAACAAGGATGGTTTAATACAGAGAACGTTCGTACAGAAGATATCTTACCTTTAATGGATGGTATTTTAGAGCACGTTCCTGCTCCAGAAGCTAAAGAAGGTGACTTACAAATGCAAATTACATCTTTAGATTATTCTAAATTCTTAGGACGTATTGCTGTTGGTAAAGTAACTCGTGGAGAAGTAAAAGAAGGTGACTGGATTGCTTTAACAAAGCCAGACGGTTCTTTCAAAAAACACAAAGTAAAAGAATTATATACTTTTACAGGTTTAGGAAAAGTAAGAGCTACAGAAGTAAAAGCTGGTGATATTTGTGCTGTTGTTGGTATTGACGGTTTCCAAATTGGAGATACTATCGCAGATCCTGAAAATCCAGAAGCTTTACCTGTAATGCATATCGACGAACCTACTATGAACATGTCTTTCGGAATTAACAACTCTCCATTCTTTGGTAAAGATGGTAAATTTGTTACTTCTCGTCACTTAGTAGATCGTTTAACAGACGAGTTAGAGCGTAACTTAGCTTTACGTGTTGAACCAACTGAAGATTCTAATACACAATTAGTTTACGGACGTGGTATCATGCACTTATCTGTATTAATTGAAACAATGCGTCGTGAAGGATATGAGTTAACTGTTGGGCAACCACAAGTTATTTTCAAAGAAATTGACGGTGTAAAATGTGAGCCATACGAAACATTAGTAATTGATGTTCCTGATGATTACTCTTCTAAAGCTATTGACTTAGTTACACAACGTAAAGGAGATTTATTAGTTATGGAAGCTAAGGAAGGTATGCAACACTTAGAGTTTGAAATTCCATCTCGTGGATTAATTGGTTTACGTTCTTTAATGTTAACTTCTACTGCAGGTGAGGCTGTAATGGCACACAACTTCTTAGAGTACAAACCTTTTAAAGGTGCTATTGCTGGACGTTCTGCTGGTGTAATTATCTCTAAAGATCAAGGTACATCTACTCCTTACTCTATTGATAAATTACAAGATCGTGGAAAATTCTTTGTTGCTCCAGGAGAAGAAGTTTACGAAGGAATGATTATTGGAGAGCACTCTCGTAATAATGATTTAGTTGTAAACGTAGTTGAGGCTAAAAAATTAAACAATATCCGTGCAGCTGGTAAAGATGATTCATCTTCTATTGCTCCAAAAATAGAAATGACTTTAGAAGAATGTATGGAATACATCCAAGGTGATGAATGTATCGAGGTAACTCCAAATTTCATCCGTTTACGTAAAATTCACTTAAAAGAAGTAGATCGTAAACGCTTCGAAAAATCAATGAGCTAATCATTTGAAATTATATATCACAATAAAACCAGAAGTTAATCTTCTGGTTTTTTGTTTTAAATAGATTCGATTTTATTTTTAAGCGCTTCAATTGCGAAATTTAATTCATCTTTAGAAGCGTTATATTCTACTATTTCACCTTTAATTTTGAATCTTGAAACATTAAAACCTTCTTCAATATCATTGTACCAAATCAAATAATTTTCGTATACAGCAACTACCCAAAAATTATCCTCAATAACATCATCACATTTCCATATTTCAGGAGAAATTTTAATTTGATTCCAAAATAATAAAGTTTTGTCCTCCATATTTTGTTCAGAAAAATAAATTTCGAGCATCAAATCCTTTTTAGGAAAATTTATCCAATTATTCATTAATAAGTACTTTTTAATAAAATCCAATCTTCAAATTTTTGAGTTTGAGTTGAATTTGGTTCAGTCCATTCGATAATATACCAATAACTATCGGAAGGTAGCGCTTTTCCATTCAGTTTTCCATCCCATGTATAATTGTTTGCTTCCGAACCAGTAAATAATAATTTTCCTTTTCGATTATAAATGATAAATTTCGGATTGATTTTACTTTTTAATTGCGAATAATCCAACACATCATTTTTACCATCACCATTTGGAGAAATAAAATTGATTAGTTTAATCAGCGAAAATTCTTTCGAAATAGGCGAACAATTAGCTGCAGATTTCACAGAAATTGTATGAGTTCCTAAAGTTACGTTTGTGAAGATATTGGAAGATTGAAAAGTGCCGTTATCCAATGAATACAGATATGGAAGCGTAGATCCAGTGACTTTTATGGTCACCGTAGAACCTTGAATTTCGATAGATTGAATAGTTGGATCTTCGGCTTCAATAACTTTTACTTCTTGGGTATAAAAACAACCATTTAATCCTAATTTTACATAATAAGTTCCAACAGAAACATTTGTAATAGATTGATTTTTATTACCATTATGCAACCATTCGTAAGTGTCAAATCCTGTACTTGCATCCAAAGTAGTCGTTGTTCCTTTGCAAATTGTAACATCTTTTAAGGTTGATGATTTTCCAGATTGTTTGAAAATAAAATGAATTGGAGCAACATTTTCGCATAAACCATTTTGTTTAAATCTTACCCAAAATGTTTGATCTGAATTTATTATTTGTGTCGCGCTGATTGCATTTCGACTATTTTTTGCATCAGCTTCGCTTAAATAATAAGTTGGAGATCCGTATATATTCGTAATCAAGTCATCAATATAATCGGATAAAACAATTTCTTCATCGTTACTTAAATCCTCGTCACAAATTTCTATTGGAGGAATTATGTTTGCAATACTTAGATTATTTAATGTAAAAGTAATTTTTTTTATAACTGGATCACAAGTCCCGATTTGAACACGAATCCAAACTTCTTTAGATGTCTGAATTCCATTTAGTTCAAAATTCGTTATTCCTGCAGAAATATTATCTTTAGCATCTTGTTCGGTATCAAAATATTTCACTTGATGAGCAGAATAATAATCTTCTACAATTCGATCAGTATATTCGTCTAAATTTATTTGTGTTTTTCCATCTAAATCATCATCACAAATAGAAAAACGATCTTGATAAATTTGCGGTTCTTCTTGTACAGAAACATTAATATGACCTTTCAAAGAACAACCAGTATTCAATGTGATTTCTACTTCGTAATAACCTGTTTCATTTACCACTAATGTTGCATTTGTTTCACCACTAATTTCCACACCATCTTTGTACCATTTATAAGCTGTAGCATTTGTAGTTGTCGCATCTATTGTTTCAGATTTTCCAGGACATAATACAACATCAGAACCTAAACTTTTTGATCCTATAAAACTTCCAGCTTTCAAGAAAACAGCAGAATCATAAAGGCCATAACTATCTCCATGGTCAGCAATTACCAATTTTATGTGGTATTTTACGCCTGCTACAATTTGTGCATTTGCTTTCAAAACTTTTGTTTGTCCATTGAAATTTGTTGGACTATTCCTAGAATTAAACCCTCCAAAATATTCTTGGAAACTTTTACATCTATCTGCTCCATTAATTGTTTTAGTTGTTACAGGAATAGTTGTATTTGGAATTAATGCAATGTTTTGATAAGGTTCAGAATTATCTGCTTTTTTGATTAAGAAGGCAAAAGCATCAGAATAATCACAATTATCAATTCGATATTCTTCTGAAAGAAACATGTACTCGAAACTAATTTGATCTGTTGTAAGGTTTGATACAAAATCAAATTCGAGAGATGTAGCATTTAAAATTTTGTCATGAGGTAAATTAGATTGTATCAAAATATCAATTAAGTCTTGATCTCCTCCCCAATTAATTCCATAAAAACTTTGTAAAGTAGCATTTGGACCTTCAGCAGCTTTTGCTTTTCCAGTAGATAAAATAATTCCTTCGGAAAGATCAAAATTACTAGTTCCTTTTGTAAAATAACCATAGCTTATTTCATCATAAGATCTATTGTATCCAGAAATATTAATATTAGAAATAGTAATACAACCTGTGTTTGTTCCAATAAATTTATCAATTAATTCTTCTTTCGATAAAGATGTATCTACCAGAATATATTGACCAAATAAAAAACTATTTAGTGTAAAAGTAAAAAAGAGTAGGAGAATTATTTTTGAATAAAAGTGTTTCATAAAAAATAATTTAGATAAAAAAACTGCTAAATAACTTTAAAATATAAAGTTTATTTAACAGTTTTAGGAATTTTATTTATCGAAAAATAGTCTTAGCCTATTTTTCCTAAATTTTCTGCAATAGTTTCAATGAAAGATGTCAATGGTTTTTTTGCCATCATTTCGATCATCATATTGAAATTTCCATCAAAATCTAATGTAACATCAGACGAATTTTCATCAACTGCATCAATAGAAATTGTCAAAGTATATTCAAAAGCAGGTGCAGGAGATTCGAAAACAATTTTCGATGGCTCAACTGTCTCTTTCAAACGCATTCCAACCTTTGGTAAAGCGCCAACACCAACTGTAAAACCTTTTCCAGATTCGTGAATTTCAAACGATTTTGTGTCCTCTGGCATCAATTGCTCATAATTCTTCATATCCAACAAAAAAGTGTATGCTTCTTGTTGATTTTTTGCAAAACGGACTTTATTTGTATTTACCTTCATATCCTTGTGAGTTTTTTATAAATTTGTAACAAATCGTTCAAATGTACAAAGTTTTTTTTAATGAAAGTTTGTTAACTTTCAGCAACCAACCTAATCCAGAAGCAAAAAATATTTTGTTTCAAAATGAAGCTCAATTTGATGAATCTTTTCATTTATTATCATCAAAAACGGCAACTTTAGTCAATATTTTTAGTGAAGATATTGATGATGTTTGGACGAAATTCTTAAAATATTACAAGCATATACAAGCAGCGGGTGGAATTGTTCGTAATCCGCAAGACGATTATTTGTTCATTTTCAGACTTGGGAAATGGGATTTGCCAAAAGGTAAAATGGAGAAAGGGGAATCGAGAGAAGAATCTGCAATTCGCGAAATTGAAGAAGAATGTAGTTTGACAAATTTAGAGTTGAAACGATTTTTGATGCCTACTTTTCACATTTATTTTTTGAGAGAATATATTATCAAAGAAACATTTTGGTTCGAAGTTTTTTATGACGGTGTTGAATTGCCTTTGCCACAAACTGAGGAAGGAATTGAATCGGTTGAATGGAAAAAAGAGAATGAAATTCCTGAGTTATTAGAAAATTCTTATCCAAATATTAAATTATTGATGGATAATTATTTAAATTTGAACTAAATAAAATTAATATGAAAAAATATATATTAACTTTTTGTGCCTTAACATCTTTTGCTTTGACAACTAATGCTCAAACGAAAAAAGATACCAAGGTTAAAACTGAAAAAGCTTCTAAATCTCAATCAAAAATTTTAGATAACGGAACGGCAAAAATAGACGATTTATATGCGTATCAAGTGTATGGAGAATCGTTTGATATCAAAAATACATTAACAAAAAACGAACTTGGAAAGTTATACGATAACATGAAAAGTGGTGATTCTTTGGAAAATGTTCAGTTTGTTTCGACGATAGAATCTGTTTGCAAAAAGAAAGGTTGTTGGATAAAAGTTGATCTTGGAAAAGGCGAAGAACAGTCGTTTGTGCGTTTCAAAGATTATGGTTTTTTTATGCCTTTAGATGGTGAAAAAGCGAATGTTGTCGTGCACGGAAAAGCTTTTGTTAGTGAAATTTCTGTTGAGAAATTGCGCCATTATGCAGAAGATGCAGGACAATCGAAAGAAGAAATTGCGAAAATTACAAAACCTCAGTTGCAATATAATTTTGAGGCTGATGGAGTTTATTTAAAAGAAAACTAAGATTTTTAACTCAATAATTAATCAAAACCTTTCTATTTTTGGAAAGGTTTTTTTATGAAATCAATTCTATAAAATATGACAAACTTATTTCAAGCCAATCCAAATCAGTATTTTTCTTTGATAGGAAAATCGGTGAATGACGAATTATTTCAATCATTTCAAACTGAATTTGAATCTGATATTTCAGAGCAAAATATTCCTCAAGGAAAAATTGTATTGTACAAAGAAAAAGGTATTTCGGTGAAAATTGTTGATGAAATGATTGTTTCGATTAAGTTTTATCTTTCTCCAAATCCAATTTGTAAGGTTTATGAAGGTCAAAATATTTTTGATTTGAATCGAAATATTGATGAAACTCAAGTTCGTAAAAGTAATGATTATCAAAGAATTATTAATAATGATCCAAATCGTTTAGCAAATGATTATAGTCGTTTAAATTGTTTATTCTCTTTTGATTCGATGACAGGAGAATTCTTAACGATTGAAATATTAAACAAATTATAAGATGTTTTTCTGCTGAAAAATTTCATATATTTATCTTAAATAATAGACCTTAAATGAAAAAATATTTAAGCTTGTTCTTAATGTTATTAACGTTTGCAGTTTTTGCACAATTGAGAGCGAATAATACGGAGTCTTATTACTCGATGAAAGGAACTTTTAATTCGGATAAAAAAGAGATTATAAAGAAAACAATCGAGAAAGAATTTGGTGAAGGAATTTTGGAAGAATCTGGTTATATCTGGACTGGACGAGGAAGTTTTGAAATTATTTTGAATGATAATTCACTTAAAATGGAGATTCAAAAAAGTACAGATAATCAAGAAATTGTAGATAAAATTAAAAATCTTGGAGATAAAATTCTTGCGACAAAAAATATAAATAAATTTAATACTTAAAAACGAGCTACAATTATTTTGTAGCTCGTTTTGTGTTAACGCTTCGTTAACCGTTCATTAACCAATGCAAATTAATCTTTTTCAGAATTTTATAAAAAAATAAAAATATGAAAAAGACATTATTTATCGCAATAACTTTAATAGCTTTTGCTTGTAACGGACAAACAGCTAAATCACAATCAGTTAGCAAAAATTCAAGTTCAACAACTCATTCTAATGTTTCAGTTAGTGTGAGTGATAGCAACGAAGTATATTCATACTCAGCAATTTTTGATAAACCAAAGTCGGCAAATGCAATCAAAGAAATCGGAAAAGTATTTGGAAAACCAGTGACTGAAGGAAAAAATTACGTTTGGAGAGAAGGAGATTCCTTAGAAATAAAAGCAAGAGAAGGAAAAATTACAATTGAATTTGAAAAAGGTTCAACAAAATTATATGAAAAAGTAAAAGAATTAGGCGAATCTATTTCTGCTGTTGTAGGAGAAAAATAATCATTCTAAAACATATAAAACGGAAGTCAAATTTGGCTTCCGTTTTTAATTATTTTAATTCCCTATACTTAAAATCTTTTCCAAAAAAGTAATTCCATATTAAACTAATAAGAATGAAATTTGCTATTCCACGAATTGTTATAAATATCCCGAAATTACCAAAACGTTTGTATTTAATATGTGATAATTCTTCTTGATGATTAACTATATATTCGTACAAATAATAATCAAAAACTAACATTAAAAGGCTAAAAAGAACTAAAATGACATAATGAAAGAGCATAATGTCTTTAATTTTTTTTAGATTTTTATAGAATAATACAGCTCCAATAAAAGAAAAAAATACGCTTGAATGAAAAACAATTTCAGTTTTAGTATGAAGTTTTGGAACTTCATTATTCTCCTCAATGTCTTCAACTAAATTTGGTTCGAAAGAATTTTTCTTTTTTTCTTTTTCATGATAAATAATTTTAGATGAAATTAAATTTTTAATTCGAGTTGTTTCAATTTCAGAAAACTGAACATTTCGTTCATTTTTTAAAATTTCGAAAGCTATTTTTATTGCTTCAGGAACAAATCTAGAATCATCTTTGATATAAGAATTTAATTCATTTGTAGACAGCTTCTGAAGAACGCTTCTTTTAACTTGCATTAATTTAATCCTTATAAATCAAATATTTTGTTCTTATTTTCTTGAAAGCTTCCAAATCTTTTTGCCAAGTTGCTTTTATTTCTGCTTCTGATAAACCAGCTTCTATTTGTTTGCGCAATTCATCAGTTCCAGAAAGTTGATCAATCCACAATTTTTTACCATTCATCGCCCAAAAAGGTTGCTTCGTATTATTTTTATATGCATTGATTAACCATTTCAAATTGATGGCAGATTGATACGGAACATCCGATAAATCCTCTCCGTAACAAACTTCATCTTTGAATTTTGGACTTGTTGCACCAGGTTTTGAAGTTGGCGTATATTGAAAAGACATATTTTTTAGGAATGGTGAACCATAAACCTGAAACTGAATATCTGTTCCACGACCTTCGTTAACGTTTGTCCCTTCAAACAAACATGTACTTGGATATAAATTAATCGCGTGAGCATTTGGTAAATTAGGCGATGGTTTCACAGGTAAATTGTACTTGGACTGATGGGTATAATTGATAAGCGGAATAATTTCCAAGTCTGCTTTTATACTATTTGCTAACCAACCTTCACCGTTGATCATTTGCGCATATTCGCCAATCGTCATTCCATAAACAATCGGAACATTGTGCATTCCAACAAATGATTTATACTCGTTTTTCATCACAGGTCCGTCCACATAATGTCCGTTAGGATTTGGTCTGTCCAACACAATTACTTTCTTGCCATTTTCAGCCGCAGCTTCCAAAACATAATGCAAAGTAGAAATGTATGTGTAAAAACGTGCGCCAACATCTTGCATATCAAAAATCAAAACATCTACATCAGAAATCTGATTTGCTTTTGGTTTTTTATTATCACCATAAAGCGAAATAATTGGTAAGTTAGTTTTTGTATCAACACCAGATTTTACTTTTGTACCAGCATCAGCATCTCCTCGAAAACCGTGTTCTGGCGAATAAAGTTTAACCACATTGATTTTATGTTTTAGTAACAAATCAACTGTATGCATCGTTGTTCCATTAATGGTTGCAATTCCTGTTTGATTCGAGATTAATCCAACTTTTTTACCTTTTAATTTCGAAAGATAGTTAGCTGTATTTTCTGCTCCAACAAGAATAGTTGAATGATTATCTATTGTTTTTGATGTATTATTTTGAGCTAAAATTGGAGTAGAAAAGCCGAAAAAAATAACTGAACTAAGTAAACCAATTGATGTATATTTGACAAAGTTTTTCATTTCGTTTTGAATCATTTGAATTTAGGCGAATTTAAAGCCTAAAGTTAGTTTTAATCTTATAAAAAATATATAATTTGAGTTTTTCTTGGTGGTTTTCAAAAAAAATTGCGCTTGGTAAAAATACTAAAAATAACTTATCGAGTATTATTATTCGAGTAGGTCAAATTGCGGTAGCATTAGGGTTGATTGTTTCTTTGGTAACGATTTCGACTGGTGTTGGTGCAAGAAAGGCAATCAAAGAAAAGTTGGCCGATTTTAATGGTCATATTACGATTAGAAACTACAATAGTAATACGTCATTAAATTCTGATTCATTATCACTTCATCAAGCTTTTTATCCAAAGTTTAAATCGATTCCAGAAATAGAACATGTACAAGCAATTGCCAATAAAAGTGGTGTTATCCGAACGGATGAAAACTTTAGTGGGGTTGTGTTCAAAGGAGTTGGAACAGATTATGATTCGGTTCGTTTCGATAAATTTTTGGTAAAAGGACATTTTCCGCGAATCAATAAAGATTCGATAATGGATGAGGTTTTATTATCGAAAAAGATTGCGGATGAAATGAAATTGGATGTTGACAGTTCGTTTGTGATGTATTTTATTCAAGAAGATACAAAGCCTATTTATCGTCGATTTACCATTTCTGGATTATTCAAAACAGATATCAAAAACTTTGACGATCAAATTATGTTTGGTGATATCAAGCATGTGCAACGCCTTAATCGTTGGGATTCGACAACTGTTGGTGGTTTCGAACTATTTGTAAATGATGTCGAAAATATTGATCCAGTTGCAAAGCGTGTGCAAGAAAATATTCCATATAATTTGTATGCAGAATCAGCAACAGCATCTTTTGCTCAGATTAATGATTGGATTTCGATTTTCGACAAAAATATTGTCATTATTCTTTTTATCATGCTTTTTGTGGTGGTGATTAATATGGTGATGGTTTTATTGATATTAATTTTAGAACGAACACATTCAATCGGAATTTTAAAAGCATTTGGTGCGACAAATTGGCGAATCCGAAAATTATTCATCAATTACGCATTATTTATCATGTTACCAGGATTAATTGCTGGAAATGTAATTGGACTTGGATTATTATTCATTCAGAAATATTTCGGAATTATAAAACTTCCAGCAGAAAACTATTATTTATCAACAGCTCCAGTCTATTTAGACTTTGGCACAATTGTTTTATTAAATGCAGGAGCGTTATTAGTTTGTGCAATTGTATTACTTTTGCCTTCGTATATGATATCTAAAATTACACCTGCAAAAGCTATTAATTTTAGATAAAATTTAATGTTTTAATTTAAAAGTTAGAAAAAAATGAAATTCGCAAACAATATATTAGAAACGATTGGGAATACACCTTTGGTTAAAATTAATAAGATTACAAAGGATTTACCATGTACAGTTTTAGCAAAAGTTGAATATTTTAACCCTGGTCATTCTTGTAAAGATCGTATGGCGTTAAAAATGGTTGAAGATGCCGAAAAAGATGGTCGTTTAGTTCCAGGAGGTACAATTATCGAAGGTACTTCTGGTAACACAGGAATGGGATTGGCTTTGGCTGCTGTGATCAAAGGTTACAAATTAATTTGTGTGATTACAGACAAACAATCGAAAGAGAAAATGGATATTTTGCGCGCTGTTGGTGCAAAAGTTGTGGTTTGTCCTACGGATGTTGAGCCAGATGATCCACGTTCTTATTATTCAGTTTCTAAACGTTTGGCTCAAGAAACACCGAATGGTTGGTATGTCAATCAGTATGATAATCCATCAAATGCAATTGCGAATTATGAGCAAACTGGACCAGAAATTTGGGAACAAACAGAAGGAAAAGTAACGCATTTTATTGTTGGTGTTGGAACTGGAGGAACAATTTCAGGAGTTGGGAAATACTTGAAAGAAAAAAATCCTAATATTAAAATTTGGGGAGTTGATACGTATGGATCAGTTTTCAAAAAATATAAAGAAACAGGAATCTTCGACGAAAATGAAGTGTATTCTTATGTAACAGAAGGAATTGGTGAAGATATTTTACCAGAAAACGTAGATTTTGATATTATTGATGGATTTACAAAAGTGACTGATAAAGATGCAGCGGTTTATACGCGTCGTTTAGCTTTAGAAGAAGGTTTGTTTGTTGGAATGTCTTCGGGATCAGCGATCAAAGGATTGTTGCAAATGAAGGACGAATTCGGACCAGATGATGTTGTAGTAGTTTTATTCCACGATTCAGGTTCTCGTTATGTAGGAAAAATCTTTAACGATGATTGGATGCGTGACAGAGGATATTTGGACGAAGAAATCAAAACAGCTGTCGATTTAATCAAAGAACATGTTGATAAACCTTTGGTTACGGTTCGTACAGAGGAATTGGCTTCTCATGCAATTGATCGTATGCGTCGTTTCAAAATTTCTCAAATTCCAGTAATGGACGTGAATGGAATTGTTGGTTCTTTGGATGAATCAGATTTGTTTCAAGCATTTTTAGAAGATAGAAATGTTGCTGAAAAACCTGTTCACGAAATAATGGGAAAACCATATCCAGTCGTAAAAGCAGGAACATCTATCGAAGAAGTTTCGAAGTTAATTACAAAGGATAATCAAGCTGTTTTAATAGAATTAGAAAACGGAAAATATCATATCATCACAAAATATGATATTATTAACTCGATTAAATAACAAAAATCCTATCTTTGAAGCGATATGGGAATTGTATTAAAAGGTCAGAATTTAGTAAAAGATTACGGTAAAAAACATGTCGTAAAAAATGTGTCTTTTCAAGTAGAACAAGGAGAAATTATTGGATTATTAGGACCAAATGGTGCTGGTAAAACGACTTCTTTCTACATGATTGTTGGTTTGGTAAAGGCTACGCAAGGAAAAGTTTTTTTGGATAAACAAGATATCACAAACGATGCGATGTACAAACGCGCGCAAAAAGGTATTGGATATTTGGCGCAAGAAGCCTCTGTTTTTCGTAAACTTTCTGTAGAAGATAATATCAAATCAGTTTTACAATTCACGAAACATTCCAAAAAAGAGCAACAAATGCGCACAGATGCTTTGATTGAAGAGTTCTCGTTAGAGCATGTTCGTAAAAATCGTGGTGATTTACTTTCTGGAGGTGAGCGTCGTCGTTGCGAAATAGCACGTTGTTTGGCAACAGAACCTAATTTTATTTTATTAGATGAGCCTTTTGCTGGAGTTGACCCTATTGCGGTTGAGGATATTCAGAAAATTGTACGTTCGTTAAAAGATAAAAATATCGGAATCTTAATTACCGATCATAATGTATCGCAAACGCTTGCAATTACCGATAAAACATATATTATGTTCGAAGGTAAAATCTTGAAAGAAGGTTCGCCAGAAGAATTAGCAAATGATGAAGATGTTCGTCGCGTTTATCTAGGTGAAAACTTTATGTATCAGCAGATATAAATTACAATATAGTATTTTCTAAACCACTCAATTTTGAGTGGTTTTTTTTTAAAACTTCAAAATCATCTAAAATTAAAATTTGCTTAATTTTAAAAATTTCTGATTTTAATAGTTGCTTTTTCGATATATTTAACTACTAAAACTTACTGATAAAGAATGCTAAAACTCAACTATTATTTTGTTTGTCTGATTTCAATTTTTGTGTTGAATAGCTGTACACACGAATAAGATGCGATAAAAGAAACAAAAAAATCTACAAATAGAGGAGGAGTGGTGCTTACATTTGATGATGATTATGTGGACGAATGGTTCAATGCGAATTTAAAATTGAAACAATACAATTGGAAAGGAACGTTTTATGTAACGCATTTTGATAAGCTTTCGGAGAGTCAAATTCGTGAGTTAACTTATCTGCAACAAAACGGAAATGAGATTGCTGCGGATGGTTTAATTCATGTATATACAACAAAGTATATAAAAGAATTTGGAGGAAAAGAATTTATTGAAAAAGAAATCGCTCCAATGCTAAGTTTGATGAAAAACAAAGGACTTGATGTAACCGATTTTTCCTATCCTTATGGTGATCGAAGTGTAGAATCGGATCAATTACTTTTCAATCATTTTAAAACATTAAGAGGAACAACTTATGGAAACGAAGCGCCTAATTTTCAGAACTGTTATTATCAAAATAAACCGTTATTTTTTGGTTTAGGAATCGATAATAGTTACGCGCATTTTAGTGTGCCTTATTTTATTTCGTTGTTGCAATATGCAAAGGATAACAATAAGATAGTCGTTTTTTACGCGCATAAAACAGTTGCAAAAGCAACTAATAATTATGAAACTGAATTTAAAACCTTAGAAGAGATTTGCAAGTTTGTAAAGAACAATGATATGAAGTTTTATACGGTTAATGACTTACAAAAATTGAAATAAAAAAATGCTCAAATTCTTGAGCATTTTTCGTTTATTCTATAAAAAGTAAATCTCCTTTTTGATTAACTGCTTCTTTGAAATAAAGATAAACATCTTGTATATCAAAACGTCTAAAATTGATAGCGTTAGAAATATTTTGTTCAGGAAGTTGATAAATCATTTCAAAATTTAACATACTACCAAAACCAGAACTCTCGATTTTTTCGACCAAAATTCCTAAAGATTCTAATCGTTCAATCAACCGATTAATTTCCAAATCATTATGTTTCATAATCTCTAAAACTTACTATTAAAGTGGTTTCAAAGCTAAAACATAAATTTTTAAAATAAGATTTTGAGAAATAAAATTATATGTTAAACCTTTCAGGTTTCAACTTAATTCTCTCTTTTTTAATTAATTATTTTAGATTATTTTTTAAATAATCCAACACATTTTCTATCGAATCAAATTGTTTTACGCCATATTTTTCTGCCGTAATATCAACATTCCCTTTTCGCCAAAAACCATCTGGACAAATCACCAAAAGTTTTCCACTTTTTGCATACAATCCCATTTCCAACAAACTAATCGGACTTTTAGAATCTTTTCCAAAAAACATAATAATATAGTCTGCGTTTTCCAATGCATTCAATTCCCATTCCACTTGTTTGCGAAATTCGGGCTCTTCTTTCACAGGCTTCCAAGCGGTATTCCAATCATCACGACGAGGATTTAGCAAGATGACTTTTTCATTTCTCAATTCTTTTGAAACCTTCGCTTGCCAATCTTCAGAATTTCCCATATCAATCGTTCCTCCCAAAAATATCTTTGTACGTTGATCATTTTTAGGAAGTTCATTCGGTGATTTTATTTCAAGAGATTGAGCAAAAATTGTAGTATTCAATAATAGAAATAAGGCAAGTGAAATTGCTTTCATGTTGTTTTTGTTTCGGCAAAGATAATGAGGTTGTTGATTTTGTATTCAATGACTTTTGTTAGAATTGGCTCGAAATAAGGAATATTTAACACAGATTTTATACTTTTTGAATAGATTTGAGGTTGTTTAGTATAAATAATAATCATACATGAAAAAGTTATTACCTTTTTTTGCTGCTTTTGTAATCTTTTCTTGTCAAGAAGACGAAGTGACAACTCCAGTCAAAGAACAGCCTACGAATCCTCAACCAACGGAAACTGAAATTTTCAAATTCGATAAAAATGTTTCAATTTTAGATAAACATTATTACAAAGGACCAGACGGAAAAGATTATCCAGCTGAATCTGAAACTTTCTTTAAGAAAACGTGGACGCTGTACGAAGATCCTTCTGTCAAATCTATTGAATTGAAAAAAGATTCGATTATAATCAATGAAGAATTGAAAACGTCTAAATATAAATCAACTGTAGAGGAAAATAATCTGTATGTTGCAGATGGTACAAGAAAAGTATTGTTAGGTCGAATTGATAAAACAACAAATTCATTTTATTTGTTCAAACATTTTGAGTCTTATGCTGTTGTAGATACTGAAAATGGAGGTGCTGCTTCTGGTAAAAGTTCTTCTTTTGGAAAAATTACAAAAGACAATATTTTTCCAAGAATTATAGATAAGCCTGAAAGTTTAAAACAAGAAGGAGCTTATGTTTTTTGGAATAATGTTGAATATAAATTCATCAAATAATCAATAAAAAAGCTGAAAATCAATCGTGATTTTCAGCTTCAAAAAATTACTTTTTAGCTTTTTTGGCTGGTTTTTCTTCAACCACATCTTCTTCATAATAATACTTATGTCTCGGACGTTTTACTCCATAAGAGCCATTCACAATTTTTCCTCTTCTCGATTTTTTATCGCCTTTTCCCATTATAAATGTTTTAAAATTAATAAATTCGATTACTTTCTACCCAAGTTAATAATTTCAATTTAGTTGGACAAAAGTTTTACAATTCTTTATCATTTAATCTAACTTTGCGACATCATTTGGCGTGGAGAAAAATTAATTTTAAACCAAATAGAAATGAGTAGAAATACAGACGCAAATAAAAAAGCGCACAAGAAAAAGTTAGATCAAAAGAAGCGTAAAGCGCAAGAAGCTGAAGCTGAACGTAAAGCTCGATTGAAAGTAATTAATCAGCAATTTAACGATAAAAATAAACCAGAAACGGAAGAATAATGATAAAAATTCTACATACAGCCGATTGGCATTTGGGCAAAAAATTAGATAGTTTTTCGAGATTAGAAGAGCAAATTTTAGTGATGAATGAAATTGTCGAAATTGCAGATCAAGAACAAGTCGATTTGGTACTTATTGCGGGCGATTTATTTGATAATTTTAATCCAAGTGTAGAAGCTGTAGAATTATTTTATAAAACATTAAAAAGACTTTCGAATAATGGAAAACGTCCTGTTGTAGCGATTTCTGGGAATCACGATTCTCCAAGTTTGATTGATGCTCCAGATCCTTTGGCGCGCGAATGTGGAATTATTTTGATTGGTTATCCAAATGCAAAAATTCAGGAATTTGAATTAAATGATTTCAAAATTTCGAAATCTGTGGAAGGAATGATTGAATTGAAATTAAATTCTTTCGATTTTCCGATTCGAATTATTCATACACCTTATGCAAACGAAATCCGTTTGAAACAATATTTTGGAGAGAATAAAGAAGAAGCTTTGAATGAAGTTTTAGCGACAAATTGGAAAAATATTGCGAATGAATATTGTGACGAAAATGGAGTTAATTTGTTGATGGCGCATTTGTATATGAACCAAAAAGGTGCTGAAATTTTAGAAGAACCAGAAGGAGAAAAACCAATTAAAATTGGAAATGCAGATATGATTTTTTCAGAAGCTATTCCGCCTCAAATTCAATATACAGCGCTTGGGCATTTGCATGGTTTTAAGAACATAGGGACGGAAGAAAAGCCTGTTGTGTACAGCTCTTCGCCTTTGTGTTATAGTTTTTCCGAAGCTGGTCAAACGAAATATGTTTCGATAATAGAAGCAGAACTAAATCAAGCTATTTCTTATCATAAAATAGAATTAAAGAACGGAAAACCACTTATTCGTAAAACTTTTGATGATATAAATGTAGCTGTAGAATGGTTGAATGAAAATCAAAATGCGTTGGTTGAATTGACTTTAGAAAGTGATTCTTTTTTGAAAGCTGATGAACGAAAATTGATTTATCAATCACATGATGGAATTATTCATTTGATTCCGAAAGTTAAAAATCAAGAAGTTGAAACGGTTGAATATAAGTTTGCAGATCAAACAAAAGATATGAAGGAATTGTTTACAGATTATTTCAAATCGAAGAACGGAAATCAAGAACCAAACGACGAAATAAAGGATTTGTTTAACGAAATTTTGAATTCATAATGATTCCAGTAAAATTAACCATAGAAGGACTTTATTCATACCAAGAGCGCCAAACAATTGACTTTTCTGAATTAACTGAAGCAGGATTATTCGGAATTTTCGGGAATGTAGGTTCAGGGAAATCGTCAATTTTGGAAGCGATTATGTACGTTTTATATGGTGAAACCGAACGTCTAAATTCTAAAGATAAACGCGCCTATAATATGATGAATTTGAAATCGAATTTGTCATATATAGAGTTTGATTTCTACAATTTTGAACAAAAATTATTCAGAGCGACGCGCGAATTTAAACGAAATTCGAAACGTTTTGAAGATGTAAAATCGCCAATAGTTGTTTTTTATGAACAAAAAGACAATGAATGGATTCCGCTTAATCATTCAAAAGCAGAGGAAATAATCGGTTTGAGTTACGAAAATTTCAAACGAACAATTATTATTCCGCAAGGACAATTCAAGGAATTTATTGAGTTGGGCGCAAAAGATCGAACACAAATGATGAAGGAGATTTTTGGACTTCATCGTTATGATTTACAAGATAAAGTTGCGGCTTTAAATTCTCAAAATTTAACGAATTTGAATCAGCTTGAAGGAAAATTATCTGGTTTTGAAGAAGTTTCGGAAGAAAGAATAAAAGAGCTTGAAGAAAATTTGATTGAACAAACAAAAGTTACCAATCAAGTTCAAGAAGAATATAATCAAATGAATGAATCATTTCAACGTTTAAAAGCGTTGAAATCAGATTTTGAGACGTTAAAACAAAAAAAAAATGATTTTGAAAAAGTTTCAGTTCAGAAAGATCAAATGGATCAACGAAAAGTTGAAATTGAGCGCTATGAATTGATTTTTAATGCGTTTGCTCAACTTTTAGAAAATCATAAAAAAGTTTCAAATCAGATTGAAGAAAAGTCAATTTCAGTTGAGAATCAGCAAAAACAATTGACTTTAATCGAAAATCAAATCAAAGAAATTTCTAACCAAATTGAAGCGATAAAAACTGATTATGAAACTTTACCAATAAAACGAAAAGAAGAAACAGATTTAGAATTAATAGTTCAAATTTTAACTTTTTCAGAGGAGATAGAAAAGTTAAAAGCAAGAACAGCAAAAGGTTTGAGAGAAGTTGAAGAGGTTCAGAAGAATGAACAAAAAATTGAAGCTTCAATCAAATCATCTGAAAAAGAAGTCAAAACTTTAGCTAAGTCAAAAATAGATTCTCAGACTTTGATTGAAGTTGGAAATTGGTTTGTTCAGAATCAAAATTTGCAACAATCTATTCAGAAACAACAATCTAAAATAGAAGAACAAAAGCATCAAATTAATGTTTTTGAAACTCAATTAAAAACTGAAAATATTGAGATTTCAAGTTTTGAAAATTGGTTTAATTCTGAATTTCAAAAACTTGAATCAACTAAAAAATCAATTGAAAAACAGAAAAATGAATTAGAAGTTCAGCAAAAGTTGGCGCATTTTGCACATAATTTACATGAAGGCGAATCTTGTCCGCTTTGTGGTGCATTAGAACATCCGAATATTGTTGAGATTGATGATGTTTCAACGAAATTTGAAGTTGTAGATAATGAATTAAATCAAATTGAAGAAAAGCTGAAATTACTCCAGAAAAAGCAAAATGAAATTCAGAAAATTATTGATCAAAAACAGTTTGTTGAAAAACAAATTGAACAAGAAAATCAAGCTTTGAATGCGTTAAAAATTGAACAAGAAAATCATTTGAATTTGTTTGTTTGGAAAGATTTTGATTCGAAAAATGTTGAATTGTTTGAAGAAAAAAAGAAAGCAGCTATTGCTTTGGATAAAACAATTTCGGATAAAAATAAAGAGATTGAAACTTTTCGCGAAACTTTAGAAAAAGAACGTCAATCTGTTGAAAAATATAAAAATGCTTTAGAAAAATTTAGATTAGAAGAAACTGAAAAAGCTTCGCAAATCAAGCAAAATCAAGCAAATTTAAAAGTATTGAATTTTGAAGATTTTAAAAATCAAACAACAGAAAATGTGCTACAGAATTTGAATGATTTAAAACTTAGTAATGCGAAAATTGAACAAAATTATATTCAATTTACAGAAAATTTAAATCAATTAAATCCGAAATTGGCTTCTCAGAAGACTTCAATCGAATTAGTTGAAAAACAAATCATTGATTTGAAAGAAGAATTGGCTATTAATCAAAATCAAATAGAAAAAGCTTTAGAAAAATATCAAATACAAAATATTGAAGAAGTTCAATTGATTTTAAATCAGCAATTTAATGTTTTTCAAATAAGAAAAGAATTAGAAGATTTTAGAATTTTGTTCGAAACTTTGAAAAGTTCAATTCATGAATTAGAGCAGAAATTAGCGGATGTTTCTTTTGATGAAATGATTTATAAAACACAAGAAGAAAAATTAATTTTTGTAACAAATCAATTAAAAGAAGCGACCGAAATTGTAACAAAAACAAAAACTGAAATTGAACGATTGAATAAATCTTTTGCTGAAAAGAAAGATTTGTTAATTGAATTGGAAAAATTGCAAAAACGAGCGACGAATTTACAAACGATGCGAAATTTGTTTAATTCAGCAGGATTTGTGCAATATGTTTCGTCAATTTATTTGAAACAATTATGTGATAACGCAAATGTGAGATTTCATCGAATGACAAGAAATCAATTGAGTTTACAAATGAATGACAATAATGATTTTGAGATTATAGATTATTTGAATGAAGGTCGTTCACGTAGTGTGAAAACACTTTCTGGAGGGCAATCTTTCCAAGTTTCTTTGAGTTTGGCTTTGGCTTTGGCAGAAAGTGTGCAAACGAATGCGAAGTCAGAAAAAAACTTCTTTTTTATTGATGAAGGTTTTGGAACGCAAGATGCAGATGCGGTAAATATTGTGTTTGAAACGCTGATGAGTTTGCAAAAAGAGAACCGAATTGTCGGTATTATTTCTCATGTTGATGAGTTAAAAGATCGAATTCCAGTTGCGCTTCAAATTACAAAAGATGAAGAAAAAGGCAGTTTGATAGAAGTTGTTTCGTAAACAAAAAAAATCCGTTCGACTATCGAACGGATTTTTTTATATTTTGATTAGAGACTTTCAATTTTTATAGTTTTTAACAATTCTGGTAAAGCGGTATTCGTAAATTCTTCTTGCGCTTCTATTAACAAAGGTTTATAATCGTGATAACGATTAGAGAAATGACCTAAAATTAATTTTTTTACATTGGCTTGTTTCGCAATCATTCCAGCTTCTTTTGCAGTTGTATGCCCTGTGTAAACCGCTAAATCTTTCAATTCGTGTAAAAATGTTGATTCGTGATACAACAAATCGACACCTTTTATAATTGGAACAATATCTGGTTTATATTTTGTGTCTGAACAAAATGCGTAACTCAAAGATTTTTGAGCATCAAACGTTAAATAATCATTCGGAATTATTTCTCCAGATTCTAACATAAAATCTTTTCCATTTTTCAAATTTTGATAATCGCAGATTTCAATTTCAGGAAATTCTTCAATTGTATCCATGTTCAATTTTCGAGGTTTTGGTTTTTCTCGAAAAAGATAACCATTTGTATAAACTCGGTGATTTAGCGGAATAGAATACACTTCAACTTTATCATCTTCAAAAACTAAAACAGATTCTTTTGTATGTAATTCATTGAAAATAATCTCGAATGAATTATTAGATTCTGTTAAACGTAATTGTGTCGTAATAAATTCCTCAATTCCTTTCGGACCATGGATGTACAAAGGCATATCGCGACCAAGTAATTGAAGTGTAGAAATTAATCCAATCAATCCAAAAACATGATCGCCGTGCAAATGCGATATAAAAATGTGATTTATTCGGTTGAATTTTGCCTTCGCTTTTCGCAATTGTACTTGTGTTCCTTCTCCGCAATCAATCAAAAAATAGCGTTCTGCGATGTTTAATAATTGAGCGGTTGGATGCGTGAAAGCCGTTGGTAATGCCGAATTAAATCCTAATATTGTTAGTTGTAAACTCAATTTACGTTTAGATTAGTTAAAAAATCGTTTAATTTTTCGACAGCTTTTCCTCGGTGGCTAATTGCATTTTTTTCTTCTGGAGACATTTGCGCAAAAGATTTTGAAAAACCATCAGGAATAAAAATTGGATCGTAGCCAAAACCATTGTCACCCATAATTTCAGTTGCAATAGTTCCGTTTACTCGACCTTCGAAAAAATATTCCTTTCCATCCAAAATTAAACAGAAAATAGAAATAAAATACGCTTTCCGATTCGTTTTTCCTTCCAATTCTTTCAACGCTTTTGCAATATTATCTTCGTCTTTTCCTGTACCAGCATATCGAGCAGAATATACACCAGGTGCGCCATCTAACGCTTCTATCACTAATCCAGAATCATCTGCAAAGATATTTTTTCCAGTTTTATCGAAAATAGTTTTCGCTTTCAGTTGTGCATTTTCTTCGAAAGTTGTTCCAGTTTCTTCAATTTCATCAAAGAAATTAATATCAGTCAACGATTTCATCGATAGGTAAGAAGGCAACATTTTTGTAACTTCTTTTACTTTATTGTTGTTATGTGTGGCAAAAATTAATTCCATTTATATTGTTTTTTGTTCTGTTTTTTTGATTAATAAATAGACAGATAAAATTCCGATAAGTGTCATTCCTCCAATTAATAAATAATCTCTTTGCGCAAAAACTTCGCCTTCCATATCGCCCTGCATTAGCATTAAAGAGTAAGAAAGAGTGTTGTTTAAGAAATGTAATAACATGGGCAAAAACAACGATTTTGTACGATAATAAACTATTCCAAAAATGATTCCTAAAAGTCCAGCGCCTATAAATTGCCAAGGATTCATGTGTGCACATCCAAAAATAAATCCATTGATTAATATTGCAGTAGTAGGATTTACATTGAAGTTTAGCATTCCTTTCAAGATTATTCCTCTAAAAATAATTTCTTCGAAAATTGGAGCCAAAATACAAATCATAACAAACCCAGCGATTTTGTAATCTAACATCATTTCAAAAGAAGCTTGAAAAA
This sequence comes from Empedobacter sp. UBA7620, assembly GCF_002484185.1. Taxonomy (NCBI): domain Bacteria; kingdom Pseudomonadati; phylum Bacteroidota; class Flavobacteriia; order Flavobacteriales; family Weeksellaceae; genus Empedobacter; species Empedobacter sp. UBA7620. The sequence goes on from NZ_DLJI01000034.1 coordinate 25,954, forward strand.
TTTTATAGATTTCTTCTAAAGGTCCAGTTGTCGGAATTAAACTTGTTGCAACTTCGGCTAAAGGCAAAAGAAATAACCAACAAGCTACTGATAATATGAGCTGAATTGGTGTAAAAGAATGTTTGATATCTTTTAAAATTGATGCAAATTTAGTTTGTGTCAACATCAATAAAATAACAATTGCGCAAACCGTTCCTGTTAAAAATCCTAACGGTAAAAGTAAGTGATTAAGCGGTTTGTAAAAAAGTGCTGGAGCAGACACAATTCCGCCAGCAAATTGCATCATAATCACTGCAATCGCGCTATATAAAAGTGCTTTTCCAATGCCAAAACTTAGTTTATTTTCTTGCTTTGGAACAAATTCTTCAAACGGAGAGGTGTTATTCATGATGATAAGGTTTACCCTGCAATATACTAAATCCTCGGTAAATTTGCTCTGTTAAAAATAAGCGAACCATTTGATGCGTAAATGTCATATTGGATAAAGACATTTTTTTATTTCCTCGATTATAAACAGATTCGTCAAAACCATAAGGACCACCAATCACAAAGACAAGATTTTTGACAGATTGATTCATGTAATTTTGAATATCATCTGCAAATTGCTTCGAAGTAGGCTGTTTCCCTTTTTCATCTAAAATGATCACAAAATCTGTATTGACGATTTTACTCAAAATTTGCTCAGCTTCTTTTTGTTTTTGTTGAATTTCGGACAAATTTTTACGATTTTTGATGTCAGGAATTTCAATTCTTTGATAATTAATGTGCGAAGGCAATCGATTTTCATACTTTTGTAATAGCATTTCGATGGCTTTTTCGTCTGTTTTACCGATACAAATGGTCGTAATATTCATTCAAAATTATTTATTGAGACAAAAATATGCGCATTCTACAAGATTTTAAAACATATACAGGAATAAATTATTTTCGAGATTGGTCGAAAACAAAATTAATGAACAAAGATACGGGCATCACGGTATATGATTTCTTGAAAGTTTTTTGGATTCGCGTCATGAAAGGTAATTTCCCATTGCGTTCGGCAGCAGTTTCATGGATTTTATTTTTTAGTATGTTTCCATTTTTGCTTTTTTTGTTTAGTATTTTGCCACATTTGGTTTATTACCAAGAAATAAAAAATCTATTATTTACACAACTTCTTCCTCAACTTTTGCCTAAACATGTGAGCAACGAAGTAATTTCTTATATTGATAAAACGACGGCTGTGCAAGGAAAACGTAAAGTGAATTATTTCTTGATTTTGGTTACAATTTTTATGTCATCCAACGGAATACAAGGAATTATTAATGGATTTAATGTTTCTTATCAAGATGTTTATGTGAAGCGAAAAAACTCTAAATCGAGAATGATTTCGATAATTTTGACATTATTTTTTACCGCATTTATTGTATTGCAAGTGTTTTTATCGTATTCGACATCAATTATTTGGAAATACTTAACCAACGTTTCATATTTGACTAAACTTGGACAGTTTTCGTATTTAATCAACTATTTTTCGGTATTTCTTTTCTACTTTGTTTCGATGTGTATGTTGTATTATTTCGGACCAAATCACAAAAAATCGCGTAGTACAGTTTTACCAGGAGCTATTTTGACATCCGTATTGTTCTTGTTAACTGTTATTGGTTTTAATTCGTATTTAAGTTATTTTACAAACATTGATTTGTTGTATGGATCGCTTGGATTAGTGATGATTATGATGATTTTTGTATACATCAATGTGATTTTAATGTTGGTTGGTTACGAGTTGAATATGTCGATTAATTACACCAAAAATTACGAAGATGTCAATCATATTGACAATAATCGATTTATTAATTTAGATAAATTTTAAGGCTCATTTAATAAATGTCCACACGTTTTGCAATAAATTGCTCCATCTAAATGATAATCATCGCCACAATTGCGACATCTTTGCGTATTTGTAGGAATATCTTCTTTTGTTTTCGAGGCTTTATTCATTTCCATCGTCACAATACTTGTGGGAACAGCAATTACACCATAACCTATAATCATAACAACAGAAGCTAAAAATTGTCCTAAACCTGTAACGGGAGAAATATCACCATAACCTACTGTTGTTAAAGTAACAATTGCCCAATAAATACTAATAGGTATACTTGTAAAACCAGATTCGGGATGATCATGTTCCACCATATACATGATCGAGCCAATTACAACAACAATTAATACTACAAATGATAAGAAAACGATGATTTTATCTTTACTTTCTTTCAGCCCTAACACCAACACATTTTTCCCACGTGTAAATCGTGTAAGGTTAAAAATTCTGAAAATACGTAGCAATCTTAAAATACGAATACTTGCTAGGTACTTACTTGTAGGTAAAACTAAACCAAGATAAAATGGTAAAATAGACAATAAATCAATAACTCCATAAAAACTAAAAATATATCGCCAACGATTTTTAACACAGTAGATTCTTAATAAATATTCTATAGTGAACAAAAACGTTAAAATCCATTCTAAAGATACTAAAACTGTATGGTGTCTCGCATTAATTGCTGGAATAGACTCCAACATAACCAAACCTACACTTAATAAAATTAAAAGTAATAACGAGATATCAAAAAGTTTTCCATAAGGTGTATCAGCTTCAAAAACTATATCGAATATTTTTTGTTTTAGCTTCTTTTCTTCATCAGCCCCCATTCTTTTTAGATAAGGAAATCTACCTTTAAACATTGGTTTATATTTTTGGAATGAGCTAAATTAGGAAAAAATTTTAGTATGAATATTCTATTGACTGGTGGAAGTGGATTAATTGGTTCAGAATTAACGAAGATTTTAATTGAAAATGGACATCAAGTTCGCATTTTGACAAGAGAAAAACAGATTGAACATCCTTTTTATCATTGGGATAAAGATACAATTGATGAAAAAGTTTTTGAAAATTTGGATGGAATTATTCATTTGGCTGGAAGCTTAATTGCGAAAAGATGGACAAATTCTTACAAAAAAGAAATTTTTTCGAGTAGAGTTGATACAGCGAATTTACTTTTTGAGTATGTCAAAAAATTGAATATTGATTTGAAATTTTTTATCTCCGCGTCTGGAACAGCTTATTATGGACAAATTACTTCGAACAAGATTTTCAAAGAGTCTGATGAACCGAATATTGATTTTTTAGGTAAAGTTTGTGTCGCATGGGAAAATGCTGCTTATCAGTTCGAAAAAATAGGAGCGAGAGTGGTTTGTCTTAGAACTTCGTTGGTTTTGGCAAAGAATGGCGAAGGTTTCAAATTATTGAAAAAACCTATTCAACTTGGCGTAGGAGCAAATCTTGGTGACGGAAAACAATGGATGCCTTGGATACATATTACGGATTTGTTACAGATTTATGCGCAAGCTGTTGAAGATGAAAAAATGAATGGAAATTATAATGCTTCATCACCAGAAAATATTAATCATTCAGAATTCAATCATATGTTAGCGACAAAAATGAATAAACCGTTTTTTATGCCAAATATTCCTGCTTTTGTAATGAAATTAGTATTAGGACAAATGAGTGATTTAGTTTTGAAAGGTACTCGAATTGATGCAACTAAAATTCAAGAAACAGGTTTCGAATTTCAATATCCTACCTTAGAAAAAGCGTTGGAGGAATTGATAGAAAAGTAACCAAAATTTTATTTAGATTATTCTTTATATCTTGTTGCGTATCGTACTTTTGCAGGAATTACAAATTGAAATGAAATTAAAAATTACTTTACTCTTTTTATTTATTGCATTATATACAAATGCGCAATCGAAAGATTTAAAATTCGGAAAAATTTCGGAGCAAGAAATTAATTTAACTCAAGTTCCTTTCGAGAAAAATGCAGATGCTGTTATTCTTTCAGAAGAAGGAAAAATGGATTTAACTTCGTCTAATTATTATTTGACTGTAAAACGAAGAATCAAAATTCTGACTGATAAAGGACTTGATGAAGCAAATATACAACTGAATTATTACAGCAAGAATAGAAATGAATCTATAAGCGGAATTAAGGGAGGTACAATTAATATTGTAAATGGAGTAGAGCAAATGACTCCGATTGATGAGAAAGAGATTTTTGATGTTTCTCTAAATGAATTGTATGCTGCAAAACGTTTCACTTTTCCAAACGTAAAAGTTGGTTCTATTATCGAGTATACTTATATCAAAAGTAGCGAACATAATTTTTCTATTGATGCGTGGAATTTTCAACACGATATACCAACGCTTTCGAGCAAGTTTCGATTAAATAATCAAGCTTATGGTACCTATTCGATTATTACAATTGGTGATGGTTTGAATACAAAGTATAAAGGTAAATCAAGTTCAACGGAGTGGTTATTACATAATATCCAAAGTTATAATCAATTAAAATACGTTTATAATCCTGAAGATCAAAGTGAACGTATCAAAATACAGGCTGCTACTTATCATACAGATGGTGCAAAAAAAACTACGATGAACGCGTGGAGAGATTTGATTCAAGATATAAATGCACAATATGATTTGTATCGAAATCCTTCTGCAATCAGAGATTTAGCGCAAAATATTCCGAATGGAAAAGATGAGGTAGAAACTTTGAAAAATGTGATTGAATATATTGATTCAAATGTAAAATGGAACAGATTTTATGGAATTATTCCAACGCGTTCAAATAAAACTTTATTGAAAGAAAAGTCTGGTTCTACGGCAGATATGAATCTTTTATTGAATGAAATTTTAACAGCCAAAGGTTTCGAAACTTCGATGGTTATGTTTAGTAGTCGTCATCACGGACAAATTTTGTTTTCTTATCCAATTGTCAATCAATTCAATTCTGTTTTAACAGTTGTGAAATTGAATAATGGCGCTTCAAATATTATTTTAGATGCTTCGAAATTAAATAAAGAGCAAATCGAATTTGGACCTTTAGACGTGTTTAATTATCACGGAATTGTCATCAAAAAAGGTGAAGCTTCTTTTGTAAAGTTGAATCAAAAATTGTCTTATTATGAATCATCATTAAAGTATGATTTTATGAATAATGGAAATTTAGTTCTCTATCGTAAAGACAAATTCAATGGTTATTTTTATGATAATGATGTAGAAGAAAAAAAAGTTTTGAATAGATATTTGACTGAATCTTTAGATGTACGTTTGGACGAAGAGATTAATGATAAAACGATTTTCGAAACCGATTCTTACGTTAAAAACTATAAAGCAAAAACTGTAATTCCGAATGCTCCATTTTATACATTTATTAATCCTTTGCGCGAATTTCTAAAACAATATACTTTTGACGATACCAATCGTCAACGCAAAATAGAATTTAATTATCCTTATTTATTTAATATTCAGGTAAAATCTAAAATTCCAGATGGTTACGAAATGATAATTGATGAAAAATACAAAGCGCATCACAAAACTGAGCTTGGTTTAGAATATTATGAAGAAGCTAAAGTAAAAGATGGACAATTCACGTTAGCAATTCAATTTTTATTGCCAGAAGGTGTTTATGAAGCGGATAAATACAATGAATTGAAACAGTTTTTTGAGAAAATAAAAACAGAATCTCTGAAAGAAGTTTTAATGAAAAAGAAATAAACCAAAATCCCGCACTGAATTTCTCAGTGCGGGATTTGTTTTTTATATTTATACAATAACACTATGTATGAAATTTAATATTTATTTTGTTTTTAGTTTTTTATTGGTTCAATTAAGTTTAGCCCAATCAACTAAATTTGAATTCGGAAATATATCCGAAGAAGAATATAACTACACAAATGTTCCATTTGAGCTAGATGCTTCAGCTGTTATTCTTTCAGAATACGGAGAATTGCAAATGAAAAATTATGGATATGTTATAAAACAATATATTCGCAAAAAGATTTTAAAACAAGATGCAATTGAAGGAAATATTCTAGAATTTACTTATAATCCTAATAATAAATATAATCGTCCAAAGATTAATAAAGTTCAGGTTTATAATAAGATTAATAATGAAATAATTATTTCTAAACTTAATAAGGCTGATATTGTAGAGGAAACAGTAGATGAAAACACTAGGAGAATAGTTTATGCTATTCCAAATATTAAGGTAGGCTCTATAATAGAATATGAAACGGAAGATGTACGTACAGCAGATTTATATGCGACACCGTGGAATTTTCAGAATGATTATCCAACTTTAACATCAAAACTAGATATTAGAATGCATACAGATTTTGATTATCGAATTTACTTGATTGGTCAAAAGCTGAATGAGAAATATGGAAACAGAAAGGCAAACAGATCTTGGGAAATTGAAAATGTTCCAAGTGTAAAGAAATTCAATAAAGTATATAATATTAGAGATTTTAAAGAGTCAATAGGATTTCAATATACAGCGGAGCAAGATTGGCATGGTACTATTTTTTCTTCTCCAACATGGACTTCATTTCGATCTGTTTTTACAAAGAAAATAGAAACTAATTTAAGAGGAGTTAATTTTAATGAGATTGCTTTAAAAATTCAGAATGGATCTTCTCAATTAGAAACATATAAAAATGTGATAGAATATGTGAAAAAAAATTACAAGACAGACAATTCTAATACTATTGATAAAATCTCAAATTTTAATTCTGGAATTTTAAGAACCAAAATAGGTTCTAATTTAGAGCTAGTTATTTTAGTTAATAAACTACTCAAATCAAAAGGAATAGAATCTCATTTAGTCATAAATAGTTATAGAGGTAGAGGAAGATTAATTATGAATTTTCCTATTGTATCAAGAATTTCGAATATTCAAAATATGTCAGTTTTAGATAATCAGATTTATCTTTTTGATGAAAATATTTTAAAAATAGTTGATGATAGTTATAAGGAGAAAATTGTTTTTCCTTATTTAGATTACTATAATCAATTGGTTTTAAAACTTGAATCTAAACAAGATGAGTTCTTTAATATTAATCCTCCCTTATCGGAGAGTTATTTAATTAATGAAATAGAGTTTAAACAAGATGATATTAGAATGAAGTCTTTAAATAAATTCAAAGGTTATTTTAACAAAGACAATCAAAAGAAATATGATTTTCCAATGTTTAATGAATTAATGTATTCGTCAGATGATATAAATAATCAAGGAGAATATTCTTCTATTAATAAGATATTTGCTGTAAAAGAGAAAAAAATAGATTATTTTGGATTTGAATTTCCGTTTAATGAAGATTTAAATTTTTTAGCCATTGATAAGGATAGAAAATATCAAGTTGAATTAGATTTTCCATTTCAAAAAGTGATTCAATTTAAATCTAAAATTCCAAATGATTTTACATTAAAACATGATAGTTTTGATAAAGAAATTAATGCTTTAGGAAATAAATTACAATATAAACAACATCTCGAAATTAAAAATAACGAATTTGTTATTTCCTATATTTTATTGATTAATCAAGCAATTATAACCAATAAAGAACTCAAAGAATATTCAGAATTTTTAAACAAAATAGCAGAAAGAAATAAGGATACAGTCATTTTAATGAAAAAGAAATAAACAAAATCCTGCATTGAATTTCTCAGTGCGGGATTTTATTTATTATTCAATCACCATCAAATTACAACCTCGCACATCCGAATGATCGAAACGTCCTAAGATTTCAAATTGATTGTGAGTTATTTTTTTACCTAAATCATCAGTTGCAATAAAACTAATCGAATTGTAATTTGCCAAATCAATCACATTTACGCCACCTGTTTTTCCCTCTTCAACATATTGGAAAGGATCTTCGGTTTCTCTGATCAAAATTCGCATCCAATTTGGCGATTTAAACGTCAAATCTCCTCGAGAATAACCTTGCGAAAGCAATTCCGTCATTCCATATTCCGAATGAATTTCATTTGTTCCGAAACCATTTTTCAAAATTGAATGCAATTCTTCGCGCGTAATTTCTTTCTTGCGACCTTTCATTCCGCCAGTTTCCATGACAATTGTATGTTGCAAATTCATTTTATAATTTTCGACAAAATCTAACAAAGCAAACGAAACACCAATCAAAATTGCTTTCTTGCCCGTTTTTTCGTGGGCAATAAGATTTTCGTACAATTCATCGTGATTATACAAGTAGAAACCACTTTTATCGCTGCCGGATTTCTCAATCCAATACTCCACCATATCAATTAGAGACGAACCTGTGCGCTCCAAATACGAAGGCAAAAGAGCAAAAATAGTGTAATCGGAAAGTGGACCATAAAATTGTTCGAAACATTTTTCTAAACTGTAATGATACAATGCCAAATCCGTAACCAAATGCTTGCTTGTCGCCATTCCAGTTGTTCCAGAACTTGTGAAAATTTTTTCCACTTCACGATTTCCCGAAATCAATTCAAATTTCTTAAAAAACTGAATCGGTAAAAAAGGAATTTCGTTGGTGTGTTTTACAGTAGAATAATCAACGTTCAAGAAATTTAAGAAGTTTTTGTAGACTTCATTTTCTTGCGCTTGATAACGGAAAACTTCCAATGCAACGTTTTGGAAATCTTCTTCGGATTGAATAGAAAAAATTTGCTTTGAATCAAACATTTTGCAAAATTACAAAATAGAGTAGAAGTGTGCGAATTTAGAAGTTAAAACCATTCAATTAATTTTATAAATCCAAGAATTATCAATAGAACTATAAAAATTAGAAATCCAAAAAATAAATATTTTATAAGTTTATCTTTAAAGGTTTCTTTATAATTATTTTCTTCTTGGTAATTTTTCTTAGGTAGAAAATTGGGAATATTTTTAGTCTTTTCGAAACTATCTTTTTCTAATTCGTTTAAAATTGATTGCAGATGAGGTGATAATTTAGTTTTATCTCCACGAAAAAGAATGTCTTTCAAAATCTGATTTCCAGAATTATTGACAGAGTTTTTGTAAATTTCGATACATCGCTCAATTTCTGAATTTCTTTCTTCTGATAAAATCCAAAATTTACCAGCTTCATCTAAAAAGCCACTTTCATAATAAATTTCAGCCAGTTTATTTCTTAAAGTCAAATCATTTGGAAATTCATTGATAAGATTTCTTAATCGTAAAGTTGCTTTGTGCTTTCGACCTTGTTCCAAATCATAATTTATTTTTTCAGATAAACTTCTTTGCATGCTATTTTTATGAAAATTTATAAATAAAACCGTCAATTCGAGTGAAATTCGTTTAGAATTTTGTATCGAGAATAAGGTTTTAGTATTTAAAATTCATCTTAATTCTCGATACAATTTTTAGAAATATATTTCTAAAAATCACTCGAATTGATGAATTTTAATTCAAGATAAGCTATTATTTAAAATATTCATCAAAATGATGTTTGAATAAAGTTGACATCGTTTCTGAAATTACACCACCAAATTGAATTTCAAAATAGATTTTATTATCTAAAAATTCAGAACCAGTAATTGCAGCTCCCCAGCCTTTTAATTCTTCTTTAAAATCATTATAATAAATTCTAAGATTTGGAATAACAACAGTATCTATCATTCTAGAATCTTCAAAATCATCATTGATTTGGATGTTATTTTCTAAACAATAATTTTTGAATAATAAATAAGGAGATTCAATATCTATAAAATTTATTTTGCCATAAACAACTCCCATCGGAACATCTGCAAATTCAAATTCTGTAGTTCCAATAATTTGCTCTTCAAGCTTTATTGTAAATGTAGTAGCCATGCAATATAATTTCTTTAAACTTACAAAAATCTACTGATTTTTTAGCTTAACAATTGTTGCATTAGCTTTGTATAGATGATCACCAAGAATTTCGTAATTCTGAATTAAATCTTTGTAGAAAAGCGCACTTGTAGTCAAAAGCTTCTCTTTTTCGATTGTCTTCATCAAATTGGCTTCGGCATCTTTGTAAATTGTATTAATCGTTTTTTCGATAAACTCCGCTTGTTTAATAGAAACTTCTTCTTGTGTTTCGTTCAAATTTTGATTTAAAATTCGCGTTGTTTGATCTAAATTGTTTTGAAATTCGACCAAATAGGTTCTCATTTTTGGTGTAAAATAACTATTTGTCATTCTACGACGACGATGAATAGACGAAATCTTAATCGCAATATCACCCACACTTTCCAAATGATGACAAAGCGTAATTAGTTGATGAATCGCAATTTTATTTTCGTTTGGTAAATCTAAATCAGCAATTTCATTCAAAAATTCATTGACTTCTCGCTCCAATTGATCACCTTCTTTTTCGAGTTCCAAAATTCGTTCACGAAAAACCAAAATTTTCTCTTCATCACTTTCAGTAATCATTCGACCAAGCGTATAAATCGTTTGTTTTGTTGTAGAAGCAAGTTTCAGAAGTTTTTTGTTGGCTTCATTTTTATATAGGTCAGAATTTGTTCCAAATGGAATCGCATAAAACTCTAACTTATTATCTGTAGATTTTACCGAGAAATACTTTTTCTGACAGTAGAAAGCCAATTTATTGATAAAAGGAGCAAATAAAATTACACCAACCAAATTACTAATGGTATCAAAAGCAATAAGCTGTATAGCAATATTCGATGAAATTGCTGAATCAATAAATTTTAAAACAATATTAGCAATCAACATAAAAATAAACGCAATTACAACATTGAAAAATGTATGAAATGCTGCGACTACTTTTGTGTATTTATCTCCAATTGCTGCAACTAAATGCGCTGTAAAAGTTGTTCCAATATTAGCTCCTAAAACAATCATTGCGGCTAATTCGATAGGTAAACCTTTGCTTGCTAATAAAATTGCAATGGTAATTGATGCTGACGAAAAGTGGACTAAAACTGTTAATAATATTCCAAATAGAATAAATAATAAATTAGTCAAAAAACCATAATGCGATAAATGTTGAAAGAATTCTTGTAACTTTTGATGACTTTCTATAGAAGGTAAAAAAGTTTTCAAGAAATATAGCGAAAGAAAAAGTAATGAAAGTGAAAATAAAATTCCACCTACTTTTCTTTGATTACGTTTTTTTGATAAATAAAATGGAAAAGCCACTAATATAAGAGGCAATGCAATTTGTATCAAATCGAATTTCATTCCGAAATAGACCAACCATAATGTAAGCGTAGTTCCGATATTTGCACCTAATATCAAACCAAATGCTTTTCGCAAATTAATCAATCCAGCATTTACAAATCCTAATATAAATACACTTGCAGCCGAGGAAGATTGTATGGCTGTTGTAAAAAAAGTACCTGTAACAATTGTCGATAAATTGTTTTTGGTTAATTTGTTTAAAGTGCGTTTAAAATTCGATCCAGATAACGCTTGTAAATTTTCGCTTAATAGTTTTATCGCAAAAATGAACAGAGCAATTGCTCCGAAAAGTTGCAAAATTTGTATGATAAGATGCATTAATGATTAATTGACCACAAAAATAGGGACTCTAATGTAAATAGAATATTATCTTTTTTACTTTTATTGAAAAAAAGTTTGATTTTTTTTTGAATTCTAAAATTCTGATTTTCAAAATTGAAGTGGTTTTTTCGAAAAAACTTCTACTTTTTTTTGAAAAAACATTTGCGAGATTCGAAAAACTGCCCTAATATTGCACCACGAAAAAGGAACAACACTTCTTTCGAGAAATGAATCTCCTGTTTTCAATTTGAAATATTCAAATAATAATATTTTTGCCGATGTAGCTCAGCTGGCTAGAGCAGCTGATTTGTAATCAGCAGGTCGTGGGTTCGAGTCCCTCTATCGGCTCAGCAAAAATATAGGTCGGGGAGATACTCAAGCGGCCAACGAGGACGGACTGTAAATCCGTTGGGTAACCTTCGCAGGTTCGAATCCTGCTCTCCCCACTAAAAAGCCGATGTAGCTCAGCTGGCTAGAGCAGCTGATTTGTAATCAGCAGGTCGTGGGTTCGAGTCCCTCTATCGGCTCCAAAAAAGTTTATATTTTACTTTTAAAACAAAAATAAAAAATCGCCGATGTAGCTCAGCTGGCTAGAGCAGCTGATTTGTAATCAGCAGGTCGTGGGTTCGAGTCCCTCTATCGGCTCTTCTTTTTTGAAGAATACTTTATTATTAGGCGGGGAGATACTCAAGCGGCCAACGAGGACGGACTGTAAATCCGTTGGGTAACCTTCGCAGGTTCGAATCCTGCTCTCCCCACAATCCATTTTAAATATTTGGAAAGCAAATCATCAAATCTTTTGATGATTTTTTTTATTAATGTGTGCATCATAAAAAAAGCCCTTTTTAAAGGACTTTTTACTTGATGATGTTCTTAATAATCTCTATTGAATATACATTCGAAATTTTTTCTATAAAACTATTAAAATCTAATGTAGAATGATCGTCGGCATCGTCTGATATTGTTCTGATGATGATAAAAGGAATATCAAATTCGTAGCAAACTTGTGCTACTGCAGCGCCTTCCATTTCGACACAAAGTATTTCGGGTAAGTTTTGTTGTAATTTTTCTTTCTGAGAATTTGTCGAGAAAAATAAATCTCCAGAACCAATTAAACCGACATGTAGTTGAGGTTGATGAATATTAAATTTATCCAAATCTTTTTCAGAAATCACATTATGCAAATGTTGCTCTTCTAAAATTTCTAAAATAGCTGTTGTCGCAACTTCTAATTGAGAAGAATCAGCCTCAAAATAAGCTTTTCCTAACATAGGGATTTCATAAGCAGGAAAAAGAGGTTGTGCATTCATATCATGTTGAATCAAACTTTGTCCTAACACAATATCTCCAATTTTTACATCAGCATGAATTCCGCCTGCAACACCTGTAAAAATCAATTCAGAAACTTTAAATTCAAGGATTAAAGTTGTAACCGTAGCAGAAGCAGCAACTTTACCAACACGAGAATAAACGACCACAACTTTTTGATTGTTTAATTCTCCAGTAAAATAACTTCTTCGACCAATTTTATGTTCTTGCTTGTTTGTTAATAAGTTGACTACACCGTTTATTTCTTGCGGTATAGCACCCATTATTCCTATTATTCTTTCGCTCATCTTTTCAATTTGAAAGCGAAGTTACCAATTTATTTTCTGTATTTGTAAACCGAACAATAAATCTCATAAATTAAGATAAATGGCAAACAAATGATAATCAAACACGTATTTAGAAGATTTTTTATCATGTTACAAAAGTAGACTTTTTTCAGAATATGTTAAAAATCAATTGTGAATTAGTCTTGGCTTGTTGTACTTTTGTAACATAAAAGTTTGAAATGAAAAAATTATCTATAGCGATTATATGCTGTGCATCAGTAATGTTGATGAATTGTACGAATAAAACAGAAGAAAAACCAGTAGAACAACCTGCTAAAACTGCTGTTACAGTGGAAGAACCAACTGAAATTGTAGAAGGTGTGATTAGAAAATCTGGAGTTGAGTGGACGGCTTATAAAACGACAGAAAAAGTAGCTGTTTCAGGACGTTTTGATGTTGTTTTGGTGAAAGATGCAAAAGAAGATGGAAAAACGCCTCAAGAAGTTTTAGAAGGTGCAAATATTATTGCAACAGTTGCTACATTAAATTCTGATCAAATTGATCGTGATCAAAAATTGAAAGATATTTTGTTCGGAAACATGATCAATACAAGCGAAATCAAAGGTCAATTACATTTCAGAGATGGTAAAACTTTCTTGAATTTAACGTTGAATAATGCTTCTAAAGAATACGAAGTAAAATCGACGTTTGAGAACAATGTTTTTTCAATTGAAACAGATGTTGATTTGATGGATTTTAACGCAGGAAAAGCGATGGAAGCTCTTAATCAGGCTTGTTTCGAATTACACAAAGGTGCGGATGGCGTTTCTAAAACATGGAGCGAAGTACACATCAAAGGTCAAGTAGAATTTAGCGATAGTTTCGGTAAATAATTCAAAAAATAAATAATTAATTTTAAGGCTACATTTTTGTAGTCTTAATTTTTATAAATAAATCAGTAAAAAATGAATTGGATAATTTTACTAATCGCAGGTTTGTGTGAAGTCGGTTTCGCATCATGTCTTGGAAAAGCAAAAGAAGCAACCGGAAATGACACCTATTTATGGTATGGCGGCTTCTTATTTTTCTTAACGGTGAGCATGGTTTTGTTGGTAAAAGCAACGCAAACATTACCAATCGGAACGGCTTATGCAGTTTGGACGGGAATTGGAGCGGTCGGAACAGTTTTGGTCGGAATTTTTATTTTTAAAGAACCGGCAAGTTTTTGGCGCGTTTTTTTCTTAACGACTTTAATCTGCTCAATTATTGGATTAAAATTTGTGTCAAATTAACTAAAACTATTGTGTTGATTTATGGAGAATTTTAATGTTTTTGATCAAGAGGAATTTATTCAGCAAACTGTCGAGAATAAACGTTTGAAAAAAGATTTGATTCAAACGATTTTTATTCAGCATGGTTATTTAATTATTTCTCAAAATGACCAAGAAATTAAACTTAAACAACACGATGTTTTCTTCCCAGAACCTAATAAATCTTATCAAATAATTTCAAAATCATCTGATTTAGAATTATTGAGTTTAGTCTTAACCAAAAAGATTTTAGATACGTCGATTATCGATTTGAGTGGTTATGAATACAACCAATTTTTTGGCGAAAGCAGAGTTAATAATTATCATTTCAATGAAATAGAATTTTCTGCTTTAATAGAGCTTTTATTGCAGTTAAAGTTGCGTTTGCAAGAGAAATCGACCAAATTCGTGCGTTATTTACAATTCAATTTATTTTATGCGATTGTTTACACAACGTTTAGCGAACTTTCGAAACAACAAACAATTATTGTAAGAAAAGGAACGCGAAAAGATGATATTGTAAAACGTTTTTTGAATGACTTAAATAAGGGTTATACAGAAAATAGAGATGCAAAATATTATGCAGATAAACTGAATATTACAGTTAGATATTTAACTGAATGTTGTAAATCAATAACGGGTAGAACGACAAAAGAATTAATCAGTTCTGTTGTGATTCGCGAATCGAAAGTATTGTTGAGTGAAACAACTAAAACAATCTCTGAAATTTCGAATGAGTTAAACTTTTCTGACCAATATTCATTCGGAAATTTTTTTAAAAAACATCTAAAAATTAGTCCAACTCAATTTAGAAAAAGTTTACAATAACTTCCGTTTTGGACATCTTTAGGCTACTTTTCAAACTTTTTTTAATCTCGATTTTTATCATCTTTGTTACTATCAAAAGGGTCACTATAATTTTATAGTAAAAACAGAGGTGTTTTTTTGATGGCGAAAGCTAACAAAAGTGAGTAGAGTATTACTAAAAGTTTATATCACCTCTGTTTTTTCTAAAATAATGTTTTTAAAATTAATAGTTCCGAAAAAGTTTAAAATAGTTCTAAGTTTACTGATATTTGAAAAGAAGTAATCCAAAAACCCAAAATGATTATTTTGACCATTTGACAAAAAATAAAAAGAGAACCTAAAAAATTAAGTTCTCTTTTTCTATATTTTATAGATATTTAAGTGGAAATCACCTTTTTTTGAAAGGTGATTTTTTTATGCTTTAAATAATTCATTCAAGTTTACTCCACCGAAGTTTCCTGAACTCATCATCAAAAATACTTTATCTTTTTTATCTAAACTTTCGATATAATCTTGCAATTGTTCACCATTCGTAAACACCAAAATCGAATCGTCTCCAAACGCTTTTTTGATATCTTCTGGAGAAATCATTTCCATACGTTTTATTTCTAACGCTTCTGGGCTATACATTACAATTTTGATATCAGCTTTATCTAAAGCGCTTTTGTATTGAACCAAAAACTCAGGATTCAAAGACGAATAGGTATGGATTTCTAAACATCCCACAACTGTTTTATCTGTATATTGTTCTTTTACAGCATTGGTTACCGAAGTTACTTTACTTGGCGCATGAGCAAAATCTTTATACGCAACAAAATCAGAAGTACGATTAATTAATTCCAAACGTTTAGATGCTCCCTTAAATGATTGAATTGCTTCGTTGAAGTCATCATCCATTACACCTAATTGTTTACAAATTGCACGAGCGCCTTCTAAATTCATCAAATTATGATTACCAAAGACTTCTAATGGAATTGGACCATCTTCTGTTTCGATAAAAGTGATTCCATTTTCGATAAAATGTTCTGGTAAATGATAAGGAAATTTCTTGATTGCTTTCTCAGTTTCTTCTACAACTTTTACAACTTCTTCATCTGTTTCATTGTAAATTAAAGCACCTCCATTCACGATAGATTCTACGAATTTTGAGAATTGAGAAGTATAATCTGCAAACGTTGGAAAAACATTGATATGATCCCAAGCAATACCAGAAATCAACGCAATATTTGGTTGATACAACAAGAATTTTGAACGACGATCTAAGGCAGAAGATAAATATTCATCTCCTTCCATAATCATAAATTCGTTGTCTTCTGTCAATTTTACCATCACATCAAAACCATCTAATTGCGCACCAACCATATAATCTACATCGATATTATGATAATGCAAAACGTGAAGAATCATTGATGTAATCGTCGTTTTTCCATGTGAACCACCAATCACAACACGCGTTTTATCTTTCGATTGTTCGTACAAATATTCTGGATATGAATAGATTTTTAAACCTAATTCTTGCGCACGTAACATTTCAGGATTATCAGCGTGAGCGTGCATACCTAAAATCACAGCATCTAAATCTGTTGTAATTTTTTCTGGAAACCAACCCATTTCTTCTGGTAAAATACCACGTTGATCCAAACGTGTTTTCGAAGGTTCGAAAATTGCGTCATCAGACCCCGTTACTTGATAACCTTTTTCGTGCAAAGCAATCGCCAAATTGTGCATTGCACTTCCACCAATTGCAATAAAATGAACTTTTTTCATTTTGTATGTTGTATTCTTTTAGTCTTTTTTATTTTCTTCGTCGTAGCCCATTTCTTCGAAATCATCAAACTCTTCGTCATCTTCGTTCAAATAATCATCCAATGATTTTTCACTATTTTCAGCAAGAATTTCGTCCATTGGTCGAACCTTATTAAACTCTGGCGCTTGCTCAATTGCATTCATAATTTTTTTCATGATTGCATCGCTCGAATCATTTTCATAATCGATTTCCAAAGGCTCTTTGAATGTCATTGTCGCATTAATTCCACGTTTTTTGATGCGCAAACCTTTTTTATCAAAAGCTCTACGAAAACCATCAATCACAACTGGAATTACAATTGGTTTATTCTTCTTGATTAAATGCGCAGTTCCACGACGACCAGGCGCAAATGCAGTTGTGGTCCCTTGCGGAAACGTTACGACCCAACCACTTTGCAACGCAATATCGATATTGTTAATTTCGCTTAAATCTACTTTTCTATTTACATTTTCTCCTTTTGCACGCCACGTTCTTTTTACGGTTACCGCTCCTGTGTAGGCAAATAATTTCGTCAAAAGATTATCTTTCATCGTTTCCTCTGCGGCAACGTAATAAAAATCAATCTTAGGATTAAGTAAATAAATTGGATTTTTAATAGTATCAATAAAACCATTTTTTACACTACAAAATACATGATACATCGCAAAAACATCAGCAAAATAAGTTTGATGATTCGAAACGAATAATACATTTTGAGCTGGCAAATGAACCAAGTTTTTTGTACCACTAACTTTTAGTTTATTAAAACCATTATAACGGTTATAGGTAAATGATCCTAATAAGAAAATTAACGTCCTTTTTAGGAAATATAGATGTCCAAATGAATCGCGAAATGCGTTCTTTTTCTTTGCTTTTTGAGACACGAGTTCTTAATTGTTTAAGTTACAAATTTAATACGATTTTTAGATAATCTTTAAATTCTTCTAAAATCATTGCCGTTGCGCCCCAAAGAAATTCATCGTCACCAATGTTATAACCAGGAATTTCGACAACTTGACCAGAAAATTCTCTCTCAAAAACTTCGTAATCAGCATTCAAAAAAGCTTCCAAATTTAATGGAACAACATATTGTACTTCACGCTCATCTGGATTGAAATGTGGCTCTCCATGATAAATTCCGATATAAGGATAAACCAAGAAATTGCTTGGCGGAATATACATTTCGCTCAATTGTCTTACAATCTCAATGTTTTCGTAATCTACACCAAGTTCTTCCACTGTTTCACGAATAGCAGTTTCATCAAAACTAATATCTTGTTCTTCAAATTGTCCACCTGGTAAAGAAAACTGATGCGAATGCGCTCCTTCGTACGAAACACGCATGGTTACTGGAAATTCAATTTCGCCATCTTCGTTTTGATACAATAAAATCATGACAGACGCACTTCTTGGATTGGTACGTTTTACATATTCTAAATCAAATTTTTGACGATATGGAGGTGAAAGCTTTTGGTGTGATTCCCAACTAGGCAATTCTTCAACACTTTCGGCTAATAAATATTTTAATTCTTCTAAATCTAAATACAAAATGGATTGATTTTTAGGGTAATAAAAAAGAGTGAAATTTTTCCTCACTCTTTTTCAAAGATAATTATTTTCGTCGAAGAAAATTCAATCTTTTCGGTAAGGTTTATTAATTATTTAACTTTTAAGATTTAGCTTAAATATTTTCCATCGTTTGAATGAAAAACAGAATGTTTTTGAAATTTCACATTATAAGTTTAACTTCGTTAGGTCTAAAAATAATAAAAATGTTTAATAAAAAACTTTTTTACGGAATGATGGTAGGATCGTCAATCCTAGCCACTTCTTGTAGCGAAAAGTCAACAAATAGTATGTGGAACGATAAAAATCCTTTTTTTGAAGTGAGCACTTTGCCTTACCAAACTGCTGATTTTTCGAAAATTAAAAACGAAGATTTCAAACCTGCTTTGGTGCAAGGAATGGCTGAACAATTAGTCGAAATCAATAAAATTGCTAATAATTCTGAAGCACCAACTTTTGAAAATACATTAGTTGAGATGGAAAAATCTGGTCAATTATTAACACGAGTTAATCATGTTTTTGGATTATTGACAGGTGCAAATACAAACGAAACATTGCAAGCAGTAGAGGAGGAGATGTCTCCTAAATTTGCCGCTCATAGCGATGCAATTTATTTGAATGATAAATTATTTCAACGTGTAAAAACTTTACATGACAATAAAAAATCATTGAATTTAGATAAAGAATCATCTCGTTTGTTAGATGTGTATTATCAACGATTTGAATTGGCTGGAGCAAATTTATCTGCTGCACAAAAAGATGAATTGAAAAAATTGAATGGAGAAATTGCTTCTTTAGAAACTAAATTCTCAAATCAATTATTAAAAGGAACAAAATCTGGTGGCGTTACTTTTTCGAAAGAAGAATTAGCTGGTTTGAGTGATGCTGATTTAGAAGCTTTCAAACAAGCTGATGGAACATATTTAATCAGTTTATTGAATACAACGCAACAACCTGAATTGCAAAATATGATTAATGCAGCTTCAAGAAAAAAATTATTTGATGCAGCTTGGATTAGAACAGAGAAAAAAGACGAAAACGATACACGTGCTACAATTTTAACTTTGGTTAAAAAACGTGCGGAGAAAGCTAAATTATTAGGTTTTTCGAATTATGCAGAATGGAATTTGCAAGATCAAATGGCGCAAAATCCTACAGCAGCAAAAGGAATTTTGAATCAAATGATTCCAGCGGCAACTGCAATGGCACAAAAAGATGCAAAAGAATTTGAAGCGTTAGCGAAGAAAGAAAATCCTGCAAATACATTAACAGCTGCGGATTGGAATTATTATGCGGAGAAAGTACGTAAAGAGAAATATGATATTGACGAAAATGAAATGAAACCTTATTTCGTTTTGGATTCAGTTGTAGAGAATGGAATTTTCTTTATGGCGAAAGAATTGTACGGAATTTCATTCAAAAAGCGCACAGATATTCCTACTTGGCACGAAGATGTAAAAGTGTACGAATTGTTTAATGAAGATGGTTCTCAATTGGGATTATTTTATACCGATTATTTCAAAAGAGATTCTAAACAAGGAGGTGCTTGGATGAGTAATCTTGTAGAGCAATCGCACTTATTTGGAACAAAACCTGTTATTTATAATGTCGGAAACTACACAAAACCTGCAAATGGTCAACCTGCGTTGATTTCGTATGATGATGTAGTGACGACTTTCCATGAATTTGGACATGCGTTGCACGGTTTCTTTGCAAATCAAAAATATCCAACTTTATCTGGAACAAATGTTTCGAGAGATTTTGTTGAGTTTCCATCGCAATTTCACGAGCATTATGTAACGGAACCATCTATCCTAAAAAATTATGCGAAGCATTACCAAACAGGAGCTGCTATTCCTGATGCGTTGGTAGAAAAAATGAAAAAAGCATCTAATTTTAATAAAGGTTATACGTTAACAGAATTACTTTCTGCTGCGGCTTTAGATTTGTCTTGGCACACTGTTTCTGTCGATAAAACAATAACAAGTGTAGATGATTTTGAGAAACAAGCCTTAATTGATAATAAAACAAATTTACCACAAGTTCCGCCTCGTTACCGTTCTTCTTACTTTAGCCATATTTTTGGCGGAGGATATGCAGCTGGATATTTTGCGTATATCTGGGCAGAAATGTTAGATCATGATGCATACCAATGGACAATAGAAAATGGAGGAATGTCACGTAAAAATGGTCAAATTTTGAGAGATAAAGTATTTTCTCAAGGAAATTCGGACGATTTGAATGTGATTTACAAAAATTTTAGAGGTAAAAACCCTTCAATTGAGCCTATGTTAAAATATCACGGATTGAAATAATCATTCTAAAATATTAACATCTTAAAAATCCAAGACATAGTTCTTGGATTTTTTTCGTTTTATGAATAAATTTGCAGCTATAAAAACAAGTATAAATGGGAAGAGCATTTGAATTTAGAAAAGGACGTAAATTAAAACGTTGGGCGGCAATGTCTAAAGCGTTTACTAAAATTGGGAAGGATATCGTAATGGCAGTAAAAGCAGGAGGACCTGATCCGCATTCAAATTCTCATCTTCGTGCGGTGATTCAGAATGCGAAGGCTGTTAACATGCCAAAAGATAACATCGAACGCGCAATCAAAAAAGCATCTGATAAAAATACAGAAAACTATAAGGAAGTTATTTTTGAAGGTTATGGACCTCACGGAATTGCCGTTTTAGTTGAAACTTCTACAAATAACAACAATCGTACAGTAGCTAACGTTCGTTCTTATTTCAGTAAATGTAATGGACAATTAGGAACGCAAGGTTCTGTTGAATTTATGTTTGATCATATCTGTAATTTCAAGATTCAAAAACCTGAAAATCTAGATTTAGAGGAATTAGAATTTGAAATGATTGACTTTGGAGTAGAGGAGATTTTTGAGGATGAAGATGGAATTGTATTAATTGCACCTTTCGAGAATTACGGAACAATCTTCAAATCTTTGGAAGAAGGTGGATACGAAATTATTTCGTCAGAATTTGAAAGAATTCCACAAACGACAAAAGAATTAACAGAAGAACAAAAAGCTGACATCGAAAAATTGTTAGAGAAATTTGACGAAGATGAGGACGTAAATAACGTTTATCATACGATGAAAGAAGAGGAAGAAGAGGAAGAAGAGGAAGAATAATCTTTTTTGAAAAGAATAATATGAAAACCGTTTAATTTATTTTAAACGGTTTTTTTTATCTTTAACTATAATTGAATTTTTGAGAATGATAAAAATTTTTACTTTACTTGGTTTGATATTACAATTTGTAGCATTTTGGATGGCTGCGCCAGAAATTCTTGGAGCTGATTGGTTAAAAAAGACTGAAGAAATGATTCGAAAAGCAATTAATCAATTACCACAATTGATACTAGCTGTATTAGGAATGGCGATGGGAATGATGTTTTATCATTCGATGAGTTCTATTTTGATATTTACAGTTGTTATGGTGATTATAATTTTATTATTGATTTTCTATAAAAAAGTAGAAAAGCTTTTGGACGAAAAAATCTCGAAACCATTGGTCAATAAATTAATCATAAACGAAACATTTCGCTTTACTTTATTGAAGTTTGCAGCCTTGTTTTTCACGCTTGGTTTCCTTATTCAGATAGCTTTGGTAATTATTGTATAATTTTTTTAAAAAATATTTATTTGATACTGAATAAACTAAGTTTTTGTATTAAAAAAACTTTAAATTAAGGTTTGCAAATTCGAAAAAGCGTTCTATATTTGCACTCGCAATACCGCAGTAGACTGCGTTATTGGAGAGTTGGCAGAGTGGTCGAATGCGGCAGTCTTGAAAACTGTTGAGGGTCACACCTCCGGGGGTTCGAATCCCTCACTCTCCGCTAAGAAAACCCAATAGAGTAATCTGTTGGGTTTTTTGTTTTTCTGAAGTTGTTTTCCTTTCATTTTCATAAAACTGAAAGGAAAACAAAAAATAATAGATGCGAAGTATCTAGAGTTTTCTTAGAATTACTTTCTTTTCTAGGGAATATGAAATAATCCCTCACTCTCCGCTGAAAGGGATTCTATTATTTAGAATCTCTTTTTTTGTATAAATAAGTAAGCTTTCTTCCTTCATTTTCAACTAGTTAACAGAAAATAAATCCATCATTGTAGGTGTTCGATAAAAACCATTTTCGTAGTATAAATTACTGTCGAACACTATATTAACAAATTCTCTTTTTTGCAAAATATCTGCTTGTTCGAAAATAAACTTCATGTCAGTCAGTTTATTTAAATTCTTTTCTAATATTTTAAAAGCAATATTTTGATCGTTGCTGTAACGTTCTATACCTACTTTCAGATTAACGATTTCATCGTTATATATTGAATACCATCGTTGATAGGTATCTTTATTTACTTCGTTTTTAATACATTTCACATCGTAAATCAAAAATCGTTTACATACATTCTATTGCCACTATGTTGCCTTTATCCTGCCTTGATCTTGCCTTGATCTTGGTAGTTGACCCTGTCGTACTTCATGACTTCGTAGACTTTAAATATAATTATTTTAGTTTTGATTTTAGTATTTCATAAGGAGTTTTACCTTTAAATGAACCATGTGGTCTATTGAAATTATAAAAATTTTCCCATTGTTTTAATTTTTGATTTAGATCGACATCTTCAGTATAGCTTAAAAGTTGATAAAACTCTTTTTTGTCAGTTAAATGAGATCGTTCAACTTTCCCATTTAACTGAGGCGTTCCTACTTTTATAAATCGGTGTCTCATTCCTAAATCTTGAACATGCCAATGAAATTTTGATTGAAATTCATGTCCGTTATCTGTTTGAATTGTATTAATTCTGAAAGGAAATTTATCTACAACATAATTTATGAAATCAATTGAACTTAATTGATTGTGCTTTTCATAGATTTTAAGCGCTCTAATTCGTGTAGCATCATCAATTGCTGTATATTGAAATCGCTTGATTTTATGGCCATTTGCATCTTGAAAAATTAGAAATTTAAAATCAACCTGTACCTGATGACCAGGTGTTTCTTTTTCATACCTGATACTATGCATGGCTCTTCTAGTCACCTTTCTGTCTAATCTAGCGACATTATTACGCTTTAGAATACGATAAACACTTGATTCCGATATCAAAATATCATGATAACGTTCTAAATACCATTTAATTCGCCAAGTCCCTAATTTATGTTCTTTTCCAAGTTCTAATACTTTATTTAAAATCTCTTGCTTAATTTGGTTAGGAAAAGTACGAGGAGTTGGTTTCTTTCTGAGTAAACCTTCTTCTCCATGTTCTTCATATGCTTTTTTCCATTTGTAAAATGTACTTTTTTTAACACCATAAAATTTATAAGCTATAGTGTTATTTCCATATTCTTTAACATATTTTAGAACTTGTAATTTTTTAATATAAGTTAAATAAGCTGCTATTTCTTTTGTCTTTTTCATAATCATAAGGCTATATTAGTTTTTTACTAATTTAGTCTACGAGGATATGACGTACCCACAATAGTTAAAATATTGTTTTTGTGTTTTTTACGAGTTACCAACACATCTTAAACACTACCGGTAAAACTATTTAATTGTTGTTATCATTTCCAGATTGTGGAACATATTGCGAATCAATTCTGGTTGTAGATTTTCCAAAATCTTCATTAAATATTACCTTTGTTGTTTAAGGTTTAACAAAACTTATACTAAGGAAAATAAAAACATTGAAAAAATTATATTTTCAATTATAATTAATCTAGAAAAAAAAATAAAATACAGTTTTGTAAAAAATTTTATAAAGAATGATAAAATATTTCTAGTAATCAAATAATTACGTTTTTAGTTGATTGTTAAATGTTTATTAAGTAAATAAAATATTATTAAACAATACGATATGGTAAAGCAGTTAACTTATGATGATTTTGGACATACGCTTCATCATAATCAAATTCAATCAGTTGATGGCAATTATCTTGTTTTTGATACACGTAATGATGATACAAAAATAGGAGAGACTTCTTCTATCTGTTTACTTCACACGAGAACTTACGAATCCAAAATTATTTATACAACAAATAATCAAACAGAATTTGGTCCTGGAGTAGGTGCAGCCTCTTTTTCACAAATTGAGAATAAAGTTATTTTTATTCATGGTATTCGAAATGCGAATCAAGCAAACCCGTATTCGGCAACAAGAAGGACAGGTGTCGCAATTGATTTAGAATTTCCAAATTACCCTATTTTTATGGATGCCCGAAATATAAATTTTCCCTTTACAAATGGTGCTTTGCGTGGAGGAACACATTCGCATTCGTGGCAAAAAGAGAAGAATTGGATTAGTTTTACCTACAACGATTATGTCTTGGAACAAGAATCTAAACAAAATTCTACCATAAAAGATCAGCGAGTGGTTGGAGTGATGTTTCCAAAAAAAGTTGAGGTTGAGTTGGATGAAACATTAGAAAATAATTCTGGTGAAATGTTCTCGATTATCGTTTCGAAAATAGTGACAAATCCTAAAAATGGAAGTGATGAAGTCGAAAAAGCTTTTGATGAATGTTGGATTAACTCAACAAACAATATCGCATTTCAGGGACATGTGCGTGATGAAAAAGGGAATTTGAAAACGGAAATTTTTATTGCTGAAATTCCAAATGAAATAAGGTTTGATGAAAACGATAATTTAAAAGGAACTTTAACTACTTTGCCAGATGTACCAAGTTGTATTTCGCAGAAACGAATCACTTTTACTCAACATGGAATTAGTAATTTTAGACATTGGTTACGTTCTTCACCAGACGGAAAAATCATCTATTTTTTGATGGAAGATGAATTTGATAAAACGCAATTATTTGGTGTAAATTTAGTTTCGAATGAAATTATTCAATATTCTTTTTTAGAAAATTCGATTACCTCTCCATTCAATCTTTCATCAAACGGAAAATATGCTATTTATTTTGTTAACGATAAAATATATCTAAATGATTTAATCAAAAAAAAATCTAAACAAATCTATCAAGTTCATAAAATCAATAATGAATTAACAGGAATTCCGCATTTTTCTAATAATGGGAAAAAAATCTATTTTAATCAATTTGTTTCAAATAATTTCAATGAAAAGTTTATTCAAATCTTCGAATTAGAGTTATAAAACAAAACTGAAATATGTTAAAATTCTAAGTTTTCTGAAAAATATTTGTCCCAGATAAAAAATATTTCTAATTTTAGTACAGATACTTAACCGAACCTAAGGTCTATGTTTTAAAAAAAGGTAGATTGCATGTTCTTATTCGAGTCTAACCAATGGGAATAAGAACTAAAACAAAACCTCCAAATTGGAGGTTTTGTTTTATGATTTTATTAGTTTTACTTCATACAAATCCTTGCGTCTGTCTTTCATCGTTTTTACAGTTCCATACTCATGCAACTCCTTTAGAAGATAAAGATCAACATCCGAAATCAGTACCATTTCTGTATTCGGAGTTGCTTCTGCTTTGACTCCATTGTTTGGAAAAGAGAAATCCGAAGGTGTGAAAACTGCCGATTGCGAATATTGAATATCCATATTATTCACACGCGGTAAATTCCCTACTGAACCCGCAATGGCCACATAACACTCATTTTCTATCGCACGAGCTTGCGCACAACTACGTACTCGCGTATAACCATTTTGTGTATCAGTCATAAACGGAACAAATAAAATTTCCATTCCTTGATCGGCTAAAATACGACTCAATTCAGGGAATTCGACATCATAACAAATTAGTAAACCTACTTTGCCACAATCGGTATCAAAAACTTTGATTTCGTCACCACCATTCAATGCGTAATATTTGAACTCATTTGGCGTAATGTGTATTTTACTATACGAATCTAATTTCCCCGAACGATGACATAAAAATGACGTATTATATAGTTTTCCTTCCTTTAAATGCGGCATAGATCCTGATATAATATTGACATTATATGTAATTGCAAATTCTTGAATTTTCTTCACAATATCGTCCGTCATCGTTGCTAATTGATGCATCGCTTCAATCTCTTTCAAATGATTATATGGACTCATCAACGGCGAATTGAAAAATTCTGGAAACATGATAAAATCAGAGCCATAATCGCTTACCGCACTTACGAAAAACTCAATTTGATCATAAAAATCTTGTAAACCATTAAATAAACGCATTTGCCATTGCACCAAACCAAGACGAATAGTGCGTTTTGTTGGTGAATTAGATTTCAATTCAGGTTCGTAATAGATGTTATTCCATTCTAATAAAGTGGCGTATTCTAAAGATTCTTTATCATCTTTCAGATAATTTTTCAAGATTTTTTTTACATTAAAATCATTCGAAATCTGAAAAGCTAAAGTTGAATCATAAATTTCTTTACTTTTTACTTTTTCTATATATTGTCTAGGAGATAATTCTTGCGAATATTTATGATAATTTGGAATTCGTCCACCAGCTACAATTGATTTTAGATTCATTTCTTCACAAAGCGCTTTACGTTCATCATATAAACGTCTTCCCAAGCGCAATTGACGATAATTTGGATGAACAAAAACTTCAATTCCATACATTACATCACCTTCTGGATCATGTTTTAAAAATTTACCATTAGATGTTATCGTATCATAATTCGATTCGATATTCGTTTTTTTCGAATTAACCACAATACTTAATGCCGAAGCAACAACTTTTCCATCCACTTCAACACAAAGTTGACCTTGCGGAAAAATAGCTAATAATTCTTTAATTTCGTCGACAGTCCAAGTTCCAAGCTGATTGTGATAGGCTTCTTTTGTAGATTCAGTCAAATCACTATAATCTTCAAGAGTCAAATTTCTGACCTGAATATTCATTTTATTTAGATTTAGATTATGTTTGAATTTAGCAAATATTAATCCAATAAACAATTTTAAAAAATAAATTTAGACCTATCTTCGTATAGACTAATAAGCATGAAATGAAAGATGTAAAAATAGAGTTTAGAAAGCCTATTTATCCTGTGAGTGACGAATTAAATCATTATTTAGAGAAATATCATCGCAAAACAAAAGCGAGTGTAGAATATGATGATTTGATGCGTTTTTCGGGTTGTGTAGCATTGGAAGATAAGGAAGGAAATGATACGCATTGGTTAGGTGTTTATTATACCGACTCGGAACATCAGGAAATTCAAGATAGTCTAAACAGAATTTACACCTACTTACATTCAGACGGAGATGAGGAGTCTTTGCCTTATCTTGTTGTTGATTCTATTGATTATTGTACGTTCGGAAATTCGAAACCTTTTCGTATTCGGGTTCGTAATATTTTGAATGATAATTATACCAATTTTTACATCAAAAAAGCAGATGCTTCGCGTATTTATGGTTTAGAATTAGAAGATATTTTATCGCCTCATCGAATCAATTTTTTGGTCTACAAAAATACATTGATTGAAGAGCATATTTTAGGAATTCCAGGAGATGTTTTTATCAAAAATTATTTGGATAAATGTAATGATTTAGAAAAAAATCAGATTGCAAAAGAGTTTGTAAAGTTCAATGAACGCTGTTTTATTGGTCTTTTAGGTGATATGCGATCGTATAATTATGTGGTGATTCCAATTCACGATTTTGATCAAGTTATCTATAGAATTCGACCAATTGATTTTGATCAACAATGCTATGAAGGAAATTTAAAAATTTATCGACCACAGTATTTTAAAGAAAATAAAATTATGGTTGATTTGGTGAATAATCGTTTGAAACCAAATTCTGTCGATCAATATAGAAAAGAAGTAAAATCCTTGATTTCGAAAAGAATTTCGAATAGTTCGAAACGTTTTCGTGATTTAATGAAAATCATGAAAAATGATCATATTTCTAAACCAGAAAATATTGCACAATTACGAACTGGTTTTGCAAAGTTTTATAAAGATCAATCTTACGAAAATTGTGAAAGAATGGGGGAAATCTTGTATAAAGCAATTGCGAATAGTTTGGAACAGATAAAATAAAGAAAAGCTTCTCAATTTTGAGAAGCTTTCTTTTTTATATAATTTAGAAATTAGTTTTTTAATAGCTGTTTTCTGTAACGTAAAGCAACTAAACCTGCTCCAATTACCAATAAAGGAAAATAATCATTTATTGGAGTTGGATCTGGATCTGTACTAGGACCATTTGGATCCTCTGCATTATCAGCTTTTTGAGTAGTGTTATTACTTTCAAAAAAACGAATTCCACCTTCTTCAGTATTTGCAAAAGTCACAGTAGACATCAAACAAAATAATAAAGTTATTTTTTTTATATTTTTCATACATTAATTATTTTAAAATTACTTTTCTAGATTCAATTGTACCATTTGTATTCTCTACAACAACTACAACAACTTGAGGATTTACATTCAAATTGATTACATAATTTTTTGTATTTATGTTTTGAATATTTTGTAATTGTCTTCCTGAAATATCAACTAATTTTATTGATTTAATTGATTCTTTAGATGAAATTGTAATCTGTTTATTTTGAGCATAAACTACCAATCCTTTTTTAGACAAATCATTTGTAGATAATGTTTTATTTTGATAATTTATAGAGAAACGATCATTAATTTCTCCTGCTTTTGTATCAAAAGAATAAGATTTTAATTCGTTTAAATTAAATACTTTATCTAATTTTTTGTCTACCAAATAGATATTTTGATTTTCGAAAACACCTTCAAACTTTTCTAAATTGATTTGATAAGTTCCTGCTTTCTTAACATTGAAAGTTAAATCAAAAGAATCTTCGTTATTGAAATCTCCACGTCCTTGAATTACATATAAATCATTGTTCAAAACAGAATATAATCCTTCATTATTGTTATCAAATGGTTTAGCATCAAAATTTTGATCAAATTTATTTGTCGATCCATTTACATACCCTATTAAAGAAGAATTTATTTTACCTTGATTATTTGATAAACTTAACCAATATCTATCTTTTTGTTCTTTGTAATAAACTGGACCATTAGCTGAGGTACGCATCGCATTATTAAGCACTAAATTACCAGCGTTTGCTACTTTTACTATAAATCCTTGTGCAATATCAATATTTTGAGAAGTTACGCTATTATCATTCCATCCTGTTCCATTGTAAATAGCCCAGTTAGAACCTTGATATGCTCCATCTACAATTGGTTTAGAATGCGTCCAAACATAAACAGAGTTTACTCCTACTGATGTATTAGCAGCAATTAAAGCATCTAAACTAAGTGGTGACGCGTAAGGATTTCCTACTGCATTATTTCCTTTAGAAGCTTTAGTTACAGGAATCGTTACTTCTCCATTAAATAATTGACCTCTGAATGAACTATCAAATACCTGAGCATCGCCTTCTCCGTAGTTGTTATAATTATTAGGAGCTCTAAAAGAAATTAATTCTCCTGCTTTAAAATTATCTGCAGCAGTTACATTCTCTGTCCAATCATTTGTTGATTCTAAAAATCTTGCAAAACGATTTGTTAAAGTATTTGGAGAAATTTCGAAAATATTTTGATTAATAACTGGCGAAGACCACATTAAATTTTCTAAACGGTAAATAGGTGTTGATGATCTATCAAACATTGCAGGACCAACATTTACTGCGCTATTATTCTTTTGAATCAAATAAGCACCGTGTCTGAATCTAAATGTTACATCATTTTGATTAACAACTTCATTTTCTACAGTAATTGTTATTCCTGCAGGAATAATCATATCTCTCTCAACTGTTAATTTCTTCGCAGAAAAACTTTCTGTTGGAGTTGCATGTAAAATAACTTCTTTTGTTAGATCTGGTGTTCCGTTAGACCATGCAGTTCCGTCCCATGTTGTAGAGTTAGAAGAAGCTTCATCCCACGTTAAGTTGAAATCATCAATAGCTGTTGATGCTCTATTATTTTTACCAGAAGCGTCTCCAGTAGTTGTTATTCTTATCCAAACATTTCCAGATTGGTTATCAATATCAGCAGGTAATGTAACGTCAACCGATTGATTTGTAAATTTTGAATCACCTGTTGTTAATGTAGCTGGTAAAGTTTGTAAAGCAACAAAGTTTAATGTATTTCCAACACTATATTCCACTTTCCAAGTCGTTATTCTTGGAGATGAACTATCTAAAGATTGTAATTTAAAATTTAATTTAAAATTAGATTTATTTTCAGTATTTGCTATCTGAAAAACAAATGAAGTTCCGTTTGTAGTTCCAAATGACCCTGTTTGCCTAACTCCTAAACTTCTATCTGTACTTGCATTTTGTACATTTGTTGAAGCACTAGCTGTTAAACCATTCGCTGATGCGAAATTTTTGAAAGCACCATTTGTATTGTTCCAAACAATTTTTGCTTTATTAAATATTACGTTTACCCCATTAGAAGTATTTGAAGTACCTGTATTAACAGTCCAACCATTAGGTAAATCAGTTTCAATTAAATCAAAGTTTTCTGTATAACTACCTCCCGAAGGTAAAGTTACTTGCCCAAAAGCAAATCCTGATAACAATAAAGTTAGCAAGGATGATCTAAAGTAAAATTTTTTCATAAATAAAATGTTTTTTTTAGTTGTTCAAAAATAGTGTTAATTTTTATAATCAACATTAATATAATATTAACAAAAATAAAACAATTAATTTATTTAGCTATTTTTAAACGAATAGATTACAAAGAAAATCCACTAACTAAAAAGCTAGTGGATTAATTTTAAATAAAGGGAAAAAATACTATTAATAGTATGTATATCTTCTAACACCCGCAATGTGTTTCGCTAAACGCATTACTTGGTGGCTATATCCATATTCGTTATCGTACCAAACGTACATCACAACATTTTTACCATCTGCAGAAACAATTGTTGCATTACTATCAAAGATAGATGGAGCAGTAGTTCCAACGATATCCGAAGAGACTAATTCGTTGTTCAACGAATATTTAATTTGCTCAACTAATTCTCCGTTCAATGCAGCATCTTTCATGATGCTGTTCACATTTTCAACAGATGTGTCTTTACCAACTTCTAAATTCAAGACAACCAAAGAACCATTTGGAACAGGAACACGAATTGCATTCGAAGTTAATTTACCTGTTAAACTTGGTAAAGCCTTCGCAACTGCGCTACCAGCACCAGTTTCAGTAATTACCATATTCAAAGCAGCAGCACGTCCACGACGGTATTTTTTGTGCATATTATCAACCAAATTTTGGTCATTTGTATACGCATGAATAGTTTCTAAATGTCCTTTTACAACACCTAAATTATCTTCAACAACTTTCAAAATAGGCGTAATTGCATTTGTTGTACAAGAAGCAGCTGAGAAAATATTTACATTTTCTGGGCTATATTCTTCATGATTAACACCGTAAACAATATTCGGAACACCTTTTCCTGGCGCTGTTAATAAAACTTTATCAGCACCAACAGATTTTAAATGACGAGATAACGCTTCTTCATCTTTAAAAACACCTGTGTTATCAATAATTAAAGCATTATTAATTCCGTAAGCAGTGTAATCAATATCTTCTGGCTGAGCTGCAGAAATCATGTAAACAGAAACTCCATTGATGATTAAAGCATTATTTTCGTGATCAGCTACAACGTTTCCGTCAAAATCACCATGAACAGAATCATGACGTAACAAAGAGGCTCTTTTTTCTAATAAAACAGGATCGTTTTTATCACGTGTTACAACAGCGCGTAATCTCAATTGTTGACCTTTTCCCA
This sequence comes from Empedobacter sp. UBA7620, assembly GCF_002484185.1. NCBI lineage: Bacteria > Pseudomonadati > Bacteroidota > Flavobacteriia > Flavobacteriales > Weeksellaceae > Empedobacter > Empedobacter sp. UBA7620. The sequence goes on from NZ_DLJI01000034.1 coordinate 58,079, forward strand.
TTTGAGAAGCCAACTCACGAGCTAATAAACGTCCGATACGACCAAATCCGTATAAAACAACGTCTTTTGGTTCAACACTTTTTACATTTTTGCTTTCGCCTAATTTCTCTTCAACAAAAGCTTCTGCCGAAGCATAATCTCCGGAAATATATTCTTTTGCTAATTTTCCAACATCAAGTCTCGAAGCTGGTAATTTAGCTTCAGAAATAGCTTTAGCGATTGCTAAAGTATCGTCAATAGAAATCTTTTTTTCTACAAATTCTTCAGCATATTGATGTAGATTTACGATGTCACTAACGTTTTTATCAACTAATTGATTACGGAAAATTACCAATTCAACAGATTGATTATACCATAAATCTGAAACAATTTTAATGAATTCTACAACCTTTTTGCTCATTTCATTGAAAGATGCGAGTTGCTGATCATAAGAAGAGTGGTTCATTTTAGAAAATGTTTATTTGTGTTTTTTTACTTAATTCTTGGCAAAAGTAATCAATTATAACGATTTCGTACATTTTTTTTACAAAAACTAATTATTGTCATAAAAAAGCAACTATTCCTACGAAAATACTAAAATATAGAAAAAAAATAAATTTTTAGTGAGAAATTTTAAATTTTACGAATACTAATAAATAGCTATTAACCATTGTTTTATTGTTTTATTTGAATTGAATTTTATTTTACGAAAACGTTTTCGTAAAATAATTGTTAAAAAGTTTTATTTGCAAATTCGAAAAAGCGTTCTATATTTGCACTCGCAATACCGCAATAGACTGCGTTATTGGAGAGT
>NZ_DLJI01000034.1:59045-59290 GCF_002484185.1 Empedobacter sp. UBA7620
TCACTTTTTTTATTCATTGAATATCTATTTTGATTATCGGTATTCATATGTCCTTAGGGGAAGCTTATCCAAAAAAAACATGAATAACAAGATTCCTCATTCCGTTATCACTCTTTTAGAATGACAGTCACCTATTATCTTCGATGTCTGCTGAATGAATCGAAGTGATCGAGAAATCTCTTTCTTTCATTTTTTATTCATGACCTATATTATTTTATGAACATTGAATTCATATGCCCTTCGGG
>NZ_DLJI01000058.1:0-28703 GCF_002484185.1 Empedobacter sp. UBA7620
ATTTTCTTGAGGCTTTTTTATCGAATCATTAGGATGTAAACCTGATTAAAAATACAAAAATATTAGGGTGATTATTACGAAAGGGCTCACCTCTTCCCATTCCGAACAGAGAAGTTAAGCCTTTCAGTGCCAATGGTACTGCTATTGCGGGAGAGTAGGTCATCGCCAGTTTTTATTTAAACCTCAAGATTTATTTCTTGAGGTTTTTTATGTTTTAAATTTTTAGTTAACTAGAAAGTATTATAATAATTTTTAAATCATTCAATTAAATATCAGGATTAAGTTTCATTCTTATTTTAGGATTAACAAATTAAAAGAGAGCTTGAAGGTTTTAAATCAAAAAAAATCCGAACATTTTAAGATGTAATTATGTTAAATGAATATTTTCTTATTTAATGATTAATTACTTAGTTGCTTGATAATAGTCTCAGTTACTTTTTGATAATTTCGGTTAAAGTGATGATTACAACCCAAAGAGATTATGTTTTTATTGGTTAAAGTAATTTTATTAAAGGGATAATTTTTTCCATAATCACTTAAAATAATAGATAAATGCAGGTTAGGAAGTTGATTAATTTCTGGGATTGTATTCCATTTTCCGCTTACATTTTCAAAAATTAAATTTTTATAATGAATCTCAAGATCAGCTGTTTCATACGGATCTAAAAGAATAAGTTGATGAATTCTGTTTTTGGTTTTTGTAGGAAATTGATTGATAATAAACGGAATCGCATCAGCACCAAAAGAATAGCCGATAAATACAACTTCTTGATTTTTGTGATGTTTGAGCTTTTCTTCTAAAAATTGAGCTAATATTTCTGCAGTTTTTTTAGAGTCTCTTTCGTGCCAAAAGTAAACTTTAGAATTTAATGCATAAATATCATAACCTTTCTGATAAAGATTTTTACAAATTGATTTTGAAAAAGGTCCTAATCCAGCATCTCCACTTAAATAAAACAAGATAGGTTTAGTTTCATTTTTATTCTCCCATATTTTAAGCGGTAAAGGATCTTTGATATCTATATCATCTCCTTTTGTACGTATGATATACAAACCAATTGTAGTGATAATCAATCCAAATAATATGAAATATTTAGTTTTCATCTTGAGGTTTCATAACTTTATTTAACGCTTGTGGAAGTTGAAGAAGTTCCACTTCATTAGCATAAATGATGTATTTATTGATCCAATAATTGGCGTATTTTTCCTTGAAATTGCGCATTGTTTGATATTGTTTAAACGTCCCAATTCGTTGATAAGCAAATTTCATTAGTTGTTCTGCAATATTATTTGGTTTATCTAAACCAGCTAATGGAGTCAAACCAATGTTGATGTATTTCTTTTGATTCTCTTTGGCGTGATTAATTAATGCAATTATTACTGCATCCATACTACCATTTGGCGAATCTACAGTTCTGCGAAACAAATCGTAAGTCATTTCATTTTTTGCATAATCTGGTATCACATTCAGAAATGTTACTACTTTATTTTCTTCATTTCTCAGCGTAATAATAGTCTGATTTTGTAAAATTTCACGTTCAAATTTTCCTTCAGCAAATACAATTTCTTTTTTATCAAATTCCTTTAACCACTCATTTGAAACAGATTCAATTTCATTTAAAAATCCTTCTGTCAAAGGAGGTAGAATAACCTCTGTTTTAAAACCTTTTTTCTCTAAAGTATTCAATGCATTTCGCATCGATTTACGTTCTTTTCCTTGAAGATTAAAGGAATCAACCTCAATAATTCCTTCTTGTCCAATTAATAAATGTTGTTTTTTAAACTTTTTAAAATCAATTAAATCATTTTCCGAAACTCGATAATATGTAGTTTTCAAACCTTTTGTTCTACAATAATTTTCAAATTCTGAAATTAAATCTGATTTATACTTTGCATCACAAACAACATTATCCAAAACAATAGCAAAATTTAAACCGATTTTATACGCGACAAAACCATTAATATTTGAAGAAAAATAAAGTGTTTTATCATCCATTAATTTAAAGTAATCTAATGCTGAATTTCCATATTTTTCAACAATTTCTTCTGCTTCTTCATAATCCTGAATATCTTTTGTGTTATAATTTTTAGCTCTAAAAAATGCTAAAATCAATAATGTCCAAGAACTAAATCCAAAAAAGATATTGATGTCTTTGAAATCTTTGGCAAAGGTTGTTCTCGGAACTAAATTGTTTTCACTGAATAATAAGAAGTTTTGAAATGTATAATAAAAAGCTTGATTCCAAGAGAAATCTACTCCAAAATGTCGTTTATCAATGAAATAAAAACTTAAAAAATTGAAAATAAAAATCGCAAAAAATGCTAATAAGAAAATCGAGAATCCTTGTCTTAATCGTTTCAAATTTGTTTTCAATGGGTATTGATTCCTGCTGTAAATTAATAGTACGATGGTCAAAAATGCGAATCCAGCTTCTTCGTAATCCAATGCTTTGAAAATATTTCCGAAAAGGGAAAGTATAGCAAATATTAAAGCAAAAACCCATGCAGATTTTAATCCTTTGATGAGATAAGATGATGTAATCAATAAAGCAATTCCAACAAATAGAATCATCAATTTTGAAAGATGCATGAATTCGGTTGGTAAATATAATTTTTCGAAATGCAAACGTTCTGCAAGAGGAGGAGTGATGACTGAAATTATATTAATCATTCCTAATGTAAAAATCATAACAGCAGGAAAAATTCGCGCAAATAGTTTTCTTCCACGCCACATAAAACTCAAACATCCAAAACCTAAAGGCAGCCAAAATTCGAAAACGCGATACAATAAAGTTGTAGCTAAACCTTGATTGTGAGAATAACCAAATTTTGTTAAAATATACACCATCGTAAATTCTACAGCGCCCAAACCTCTCAAAAATGGCGAAATAATCATCAATAAAACAGAAATCGTATATGCCAAAGCCGCCGCATCAAAAGTGGGTTGAATGCCTAACGCTAACATTGCGATGTAGACATGTAAAATCCCAGTAATTTCGATGATTGTCGAAATTAGAATCGTGAGATTAATATTTTTTCTGTCAAAAGAAGCTTCAAAAATTGGATTGATTTCTTCTGTAATCTTTGGAAATTTATTCTCTATAATTTGATAGAATTTATTTTTGGTTTTGAATGAGTTATAAATGAAATAAACCAAAATTAAAATTATGCCCAAAATAACTAATGATATCCATGAGTCATTAAAGTATTTGTTGACGTAAATACTATAAATAATGATGGGAACGCCAATGATGAAAACCGTTAATAATCCAATAAAACCATAAATAGAACTTGCTTGAATGATTTTATTTGTTTCAAATTGTTGTTTTTTGATTTGTTTGGGTAAATAAGCCAAAGAACTAATTCCGCCCGCTGGTAAAAAAACACTGATAAAATTTCGTTTGAGAAATAAATTGACAGCGTCCCAAAATTTAAGAGGTAAACCAACTGCTTTGAAACTTGTGATATACATTGCAGCTTGTAGCGAAATATAGAGAAGCGTAATTCCGAAACCGATCAACAGCCAAATAGGTTTTGCGCTTTGGATACTCGGAATAATTTGCATCATTTCTTTGCGTTCGCTTCTAAAAAATACAAATGCGAGTAATAAAATAAGTATTGCTAAAACTTGTTGCCAAGGTATTTTTACATATTTTATAGATTTTGGAAATCTCATGTTGGGATAGTTAGTTTTATTACTTCAATTTATTAAAAAATTAAATATCAAAACTTATGATTTGCTTAAAAATCTCTTATATTGAAAATAAAAATAAGATATGGAGACTGGATTAAATTTACGTCAAGCTATTTTGAATGATGCAGATAGAATTTGGGAAATTTTGCAACAAGCGATTCAGAAAAGAAAGAAGGAAGGAAGTGATCAATGGCAAAATGGTTATCCAAATCTAGATGTTGTGAAAAATGATATCTCAAATGGTTTTGGTTATGTAATTGAAAATGATGATAATCTAATCATTGGTTACGTCGCAATTATTGATGAAATAGAACCTGCTTATACAGCAATTGAAGGAAAATGGTTGAATGATGATCCATATATTGTGATTCATCGATTGGCTGTTGCGCAAGATATTAAGATGAAAGGTTTAGGAACTTGGACGATGGATGAGATTGAAAAAATAGCAATTACAAAGAAAATACAGAATATAAAAGTTGATACCAACTTTGATAATATTGGAATGTTGCGTGTTTTTGAAAAGTTAGGTTATCACTATTGTGGCGAAGTTTATTTTGATGGAAGTCCAAGAAAAGCTTTTCAGAAGATTATTCAGGATTTAACATGATTAAAGATTTCAGATAGAATTTATAAAAACTAAATAATCAAATTGATAAAAAGATTCCTTTTTTGGAATCTTTTTTTATGAATTTACATAGGGTAATTATGTTTAAAATGTAAAATTAATATTTTAACCCCTAATTTTTATAGGGTGTAATTGAAAATAGATGATTTTATTTAAAAATAATCTAATTTTGATAGGGTTAAAATTAAAAACTTATGAAAGTTGGATTAAAATGGAAAGTAGCTTTTGCAATTATAACACTAGTTGCATTCGCTGGATTATTTTGGAAACCAGTTGTAGATATTCCAAATACAGGAGAATTCCTTAGCGAAGAAAATATTGTAAATTCAGATGTCGCCTGGATTTTAGCAGCTGCAGGATTGGTGTTATTGATGACGCCAGGTTTATCATTTTTTTATGGTGGAATGGTAGGTAAACGAAATGTTATTTCTACCATGTTACAAAGTTTTATTGCCTTAGGTGTGATTTCGATTTTGTGGGTTGTAGTTGGGTTTTCACTGTCTTTTGGTGAATCAATTGGTTTTACAATAAATGGAGAACATTACGGAATTATTGGTAATCCATTAAGTTATCCATTTTTTAATCATGTCGGAGCATTTCCACACAAAGACATGGCATCTACAATTCCATTTGTTCTATTTGCATTGTTTCAAATGAAATTTGCAGTCATTACACCAGCGCTTGTAACTGGTTCTTTTGCCGAAAGAGTACGTTTTATTTCGTATTTATTGTTTATGATTTTATTTAGCTTAATCATTTACACACCGCTTTGTCATATGGTTTGGCATCCAGAAGGTTTATTGAATAAATATTTTGGAGTTAAAGATTTTGCTGGAGGAACTGTTGTTCATATGAGTGCAGGATTTGCAGCATTGGCAGGAGCTTTGGTGATAGGTAAACGTAAAAACAGAGAACACAAACCTGCAAATATTCCATTTGTTATGCTTGGAACAGGAATGTTATGGTTCGGATGGTTTGGTTTCAATGCTGGTTCAGCTTTGGGAGCAAATGCCACAGCAGCTTTAGCTTTCGGAACAACAACAATTGCTTCTGCTTCTGGAATGATGACATGGATACTTTTTGATAGAATTAATGGTCGTAGCGTTTCTGCTATGGGAGCATGTATAGGGGCTGTAGTTGGATTAGTAGCAATCACTCCAGCTTGTGGATTTGTTACAATTCCTGAAAGTATATTTTTTGGCTTTATTACTGCTATTGTCTCAAATGTAATGGTTCATTGGAAAGTATTAAAACGAGTTGACGATACTTTAGATGTTTTTGCATGTCATGGTGTCGGAGGAATAATGGGAATGATTTTGACAGCTATTTTTGCACATGGTGAAAATGCGAGTTTGTTACATGGCGGGGTGGATGTGTTTGCACATCATATGATTGCTTTGTTGTTTGTCTCGTTATTTACTTTTTTCGGTGCGATTGCTTTATTTTATATTACGGATAAAATGATTCACTTACGTGTGAGTGATAGAGCAGAGTTCGAAGGATTAGATTTGTCGCAACACGAGGAAAGTTTACATTAATTAAACAATGATATTATAAAAAAATCCGACTACTTTTTGTAGTCGGATTTTCAATTTATACTAATCCAGCACGCTTTAATAAAGCATCTGCTGTTGGTTTATGACCTCTAAATTCTTCGTACAATTTCATCGGTTCTACTGTTCCTCCAGATGATAAAAGTTTATAGAATTTTTGAGCTGTTTCTGGATTGAAAATTCCAGTTTCTTGGAAGAATGCAAAGGCATCTGCATCCAAAACTTCTGCCCATTTATATGAATAATAACCAGATGAATATCCACCTTGAAAAATATGAGAGAAGGATGTACTCATCATATTTTTATCAATTTCTGGATACAACTCTGTTTGTTTGAAAGTTTCTTTTTCAAATTGTTGTAAATCATTGATTTCAGCCAAATCATTCGCATGATAAGCCATATCCAATAATCCAAAACTCAATTGACGAACAGTTTGATAACCTTCCATAAAACTTGAAGAAGCTTTTACTTTTTCAATTAATTCTTGCGGAATAATTTCTCCTGTTTGATAATGTTTTGCAAATAATTTTAAAGCTTCTGGTTCGTAACAAAAGTTTTCGTAAAATTGAGAGGGTAATTCAACAAAATCCCAATAAACATTTGTTCCAGAAAGACTTTCGTACGTTGTATTTGGTAACATTCCGTGTAGCGCATGTCCAAATTCGTGGAACAATGTTGTCACTTCCTGAAATGTCAATAATGACGGGGTGTCTTTCGTTGGTTTTGTAAAATTACAAACAATCGAAACGTGCGGACGTTTGGTATTTCCATTCACATTAGAGGCTTCTCTGTAACTTGTCATCCAAGCACCAGGGCGTTTTCCTGCACGCGGGAAAAAGTCTGCATACAATAAACTTAAGAACGCTCCATTTTTATCTAGAACTTCATAAGTTGTTACTTCATCGTTGTATTTATCAATATTATGAATTTCTTTAAATGTAATTCCATATAATTTTGTCGCCACATCAAAAGCTCCTTGAATCACATTTTCTAACTGAAAATAAGGTTTCAATTCTTCGTCAGAAAGACTGAATTTTTTCTGTTTTAGTTTTTCAGCATAGTACGCATGATCCCAACGTTGCAATGTTTCAATCCCATCAGTTTCTTTTGCAAATGCAGTTAATTCCTCAATTTCTTTTTCCGCAAATGGTTTTGCTTTCGTTAATAAATCATTCAAGAAATCTAAAACAGTTGTTGGTGTTTTTGCCATACGTTCTTCCAAAACATAATCAGCATGCGTTTTATAACCTAATATTTTAGCACGTTCGTGACGAAGTTTTACGATATTTTTGACATTTTCTTCGTTATTAAATTCATTATTTTGATAAGCTTTTACACCATTTGCTCTAAACAATTTTTCTCTTAATTCACGGTTTTCTGCGTATTGCATAAATGGAATATAGCTTGGTGCTTGCAACGTAATCAACCAACCTTCGTGATTTTTTTGTTCTGCATCGGCTTTTGCTTGATCAATAGCATATTGAGGTAAACCTTTCAAATCATTTTCATCAGTAATAATCAATTCGTATGCATTTGTTTCAGCCAAAACATTTTGTCCAAATTGCAACGATAACATCGAAAGCTGTTTGTCTATTTCGCGTAATTTATTTTTGTCTTCTTCGTTTAGGTTTGCACCATTTCTAGAAAAACCTTTGTATTTTTTTTCTAATAAATAAGCTTGTTCATCGGTTAAAATCAACGATTCCTTTTGATTATAAACGATTTTAATTCGTTCAAATAAATCTTGATTTAAGCGAACATCATTTCCAAATTCAGATAATAAAGGCGAAACTTCTTGTGCAATTTCTTGAATTTCATCATTCGTTTCAGCAGAATTAAGGTTGAAGAAAATAGAAGAAATTCGTCCTAATTTTTCACCAGAAAGTTCCATTGCTTCAATTGTATTTGCAAAAGTTGGCGCTTCAGGATTCGCAGTAATTGCATCTATTTCTGCTTTCGCCTCTTCAATTGTTTGGATAAAAGCAGGTTTGTAATCTTCATTTTTGATTTTAGAAAAAGGAGCACTTTCAAAAGGTGTTTCAAATTTTTCTAATAACGGATTTGTCATTTATAGTGTATTTTTTTAGTTAAAATATATTTGTTTGAACTCTTTCAAATTCTAATCCAAATGTAAGAAATCTGACAAATCGTCAAATTTAATGTGTGATTAATTTGGAGTTATTTACATTTGTTTTAAAAGTAAACAATTATGAGTGTAGCCTTAATATTCAATCAAAAACCAACAGAAGAATGGCAAAGAAATTTACAAGAATTGTTGCCAGATACGAAAGTTGAAGTTTATCCAAATATCTCAAATCCAAAAGATGTAGAATTTATTGCAACTTGGAAACCGCACAAAAATTATGTGACTGAATTTCCAAATCTAAAAGTTGTACAATCAGTTGGAGCAGGAATTGACCATTTGTTGCATACCAAAATTTTGGAATCGATAAAGGTGACACGTATTGTTGATCCTGCTTTGAAACAAGAAATGTTTGAACATGTTTTAGCTTGTGTTATGACTTCAATGAAAAATCTATTGACGTATTATAAAGATCAAGTTCGTAAAGAGTGGAATCCTACTACTTATCAAAATATCAAGGAAACAACTATTACTATTTTAGGATTAGGCGAAATCGGAAAGTTAGTAGCAGAGCAATTTGTTGCTTTAGGTTTTCAAGTTAAAGGTTGGTCGAATTCGCCTAAAAATATAAATGGAGTAGAATCTTTTGTTGGAAAAGAAGGCTTGAATGCTGTGATTTCTAATACTAATTTTATTGTCAATATTTTGCCTTTGACAGGTGATACAAAAGGTATTTTGAACAAAGACTTTTTTGCACAATGTTCAGCTTATACAGTTTTGATGAATGTTGGTCGTGGAGCACATTTGATCGAAAAGGATTTATTAATTGCAATCGAAGAAAAACAAATAAAAGAGGCTTATTTAGATGTTTTTGTAGAAGAACCTTTACCAGAAAATCACCCTTTTTGGACGAATGAAAATGTTTATGTAACACCTCATATTGCGAGTGTTACAAATGCAACAACTGCTCTAAAACAAGTTGCAGATAACTACAACAGAATGAAAAATAACGAAACTTTATTGAATGAAGTTTCATTAGAAAGGGGATATTAGATATACCAAAATGACGTAAGATTTTGTTAAAAAGACGCATTTACGTTTTTACTTGTCAAAAAAATCTTTTAACATTGTATTCGAAAAAATAAAAGCTAAAAATGAGTGATTATATTCAACTTTATTCAATTGATAATATTTTAAGAACTTACAAAGAAGAAGCAACTGATCGTCGGTTAGCAATCTTTGACGTAGGTCCTGAAAACAATTATTATTTTGTAAAACGAAAACCTTATAAGTTTACGTCGCTTGGGTTGATTTTAATTACTGCAGGAACATGTGAAATCACAGTAAATTTAGAACCAACGTTAATTAAGCGTGATGATATTATTGTGGTTCTTCCAGGTCAGTTGTTCGAGATTATAGAACACTCGGTTGATTTTGCTGTTCAAGCAATCTTCATTGATTCAGATTTGATTATTGAAGCTGGTTTTCACGTGAAATCCAATAATTTAGTAGAGTTTTTGTCGTCTAAATATCCTAAAATCATTTCTTTAGATAAAAAGATTGTACGTGATATGCGTTACAATTTGAACAAGATTAGTAAATACACCATCAAGAACGAAAATATTTTTGCAAAAGATTTGGTTTTACATCATTTTTCGGTCTTGATGTACGAGATGGGAAATTACTACAACCAAGCTGTAATGGCAAAAAGTACTACGAAAGAAGTCAGAAAGGAGGAATTAGCTAAACAGTTTTTGTATTTAGTTTCAACTCATTTTCGTCGTCAGCGTAATGTACAGTTTTATGCAGATGAAATGTTTATTAGTCGTAAGCATTTAACCAAAATTATCGTTGAAGTCTTTAATAAATCGCCTAAACAAATCATTGCCGAAGCCATTGTCTTAGAAGCAAAGGTCTTGCTAAAGAACCCAAAATATAGTGTTTCTGATGTTGTGACAGAATTAAATTTTATAGACACCTCAGTTTTTAGTAAATTTTTCAAAAATTATGCAGGTGTTTCGCCAACAACTTTCATCGCTTCTAACTAATAATTGATGTAAATCAATGCAAATGTGAAAACTTTCTAAAAACGTCTTTTTGACATATTATTACGTTTATTTCGCTAACTAATTTGTTAAATTGGATAGACCTTTGTTGCTCAAATTTTAATTGATGCGTCTTTTAGTAGATAATCGATACATGAAATTTGAATGAAAAGAATTTTATGGTGGTAGATTTTACAAAAAAAATATTTGCACATATTTCAGCAATCGGTGGTTATGTGCCAGAGAATAAACGAACTAATTCCGATTTAGAAAAGATTACAGACACTTCTGATGAATGGATTGTAAAAAGAACGGGAATTAAAGAACGTCGTATTTTAGAGGAAGGTTTAGCGACTTCTGATATGGCGGTTAGTGCAATTCAGAATTTAATTGATACATACAAAAAAGACATCAAAGATGTTGATGCGTTGATTGTTGCGACTTCTACACCAGATATGTTGATGCCTGCTACAGCGAATATTGTATGCGAAAAGTTAGGAATAGAGAATGTTTGGGCATTTGATATGAATGCAGCTTGTTCTGGATTTTTGTACGCGTTGGACATGGGCGCTTCGTTGATTGAAAGCAGACGTTACAAAAATGTTTTGGTAATTGGTGCTGATAAAATCAGCGCGTATGTAGACATCAAAGATCGTTCGACAAATATTTTGTTTGGAGATGGAGCTGGAGTAGTTTGGTTAGAGCCTACAAACGAAGAAGGAATTTTAGACGCTTTGTTACAGAGTAACGGAACAGGAAAAGAATTCTTGAATATAGAAGGAGGTGGTTCTCTGTATCCAGCGAGTTCACAGTTGTTGGTTGATGAAAAACGTTACATTAGACAAGATGGGAAAATTGTATTCAAAAATGCAATTCAATCGATGAGTGATACGTGTGTCAATGTTTTGAAACGCAACGATTTTTCTGTAGAAGATGTAAATTGGTTGGTTCCGCATCAAGCAAATAAACGAATTATTGACGCTGTTGGTAATGAAATTAATATTGAAGAAGGTAAAACTTTAATCAATATTGAGAATTACGGAAACACAATTGCAGCGACGATTCCGTTATGTATTTGGGAAAATACATCAAAATTAAAAAAAGGAGATTTATTGATGTTGACAGCCTTTGGCGCAGGTTTCTCTTGGGGTGCAAGCTTATTGCGTTGGACAATTTAATCAATAAAAATCATATATTTTTGTTCATAAAGAACGGCAATTTCTTGTCGTTCTTTTTTTTATTGTAAACCATTAAATTCTTCACCACACTTCTTACATTTGAACACGTTTTTGTAGTAAATAGGGTAGACCCAAAATATGATAGAAGATAATAAAGAAAGTAAGCCTTTTCCACCTTTCATTGACTTGTAATTGCTGTAATACTCATTGCTTCCACATTTTGGACAAACAAGAATTTCATCCAAATCATTGGTGTAATTTGAAGCATCAATTTCTTCTAAAACTTTCATGGCACGATCAGTATCTTCTTTCTTAATTTTTACTTTCACACCACCAATTGCATTCGATAAAAACTGATTCATCCCAACCGAATGTTCATCAAAAACAAAAGCATCAATTTGTTCACTTTCTAATTTCGAACGTAAAATATGTGCTTCAATAGGGCTTTCAAATGTTTTTAATGTAATAAGTTCCATGCTAATTGTGTTAAATATTCAATTCAATATCCGATATAAAATTAGTTCTTTTTATCTTAATGTCTTAAATTTTTTAGTAGATGAAAAATGTAATTCAATGTTTATTTTTAATTGTATTGATGATGAATACGACACATGCGCAAAACCTAAAACAAGTTGCTTATAAAGATGGTTCGCAAAAATTGAACGGTTTAGTAACTGATAACACAACAAAGAAAAGTCCAGGAGTTTTGATTTTACCGGCTTGGAAAGGAGCTGATAACGAAGCAAAACAAGCTGCAATAGATTTAGCAAAAGAAGGCTATATTGCGTTTGTTGCAGATATTTATGGAGAAGGAAACAATCCGAAAGATAATGCGGAAGCGGCCAAAATAGCAGGAAAATACAAGTCTGATTATGCAGCTTATCAAAAACGAATTGATTTGGCGTTGAAAGAGTTAATCAAAGCTGGTGCAGATCCAAGTAAAATTGCTGTAATTGGTTATTGTTTTGGAGGAACAGGCGCATTAGAAGCTGCTCGTGCACAATTAGCTGTTGTTGGCGTTGTTTCTATTCATGGTGGATTAGCAAAAGATTTGGCTCGAAAAAATATTCCTCTTAAAACAAAAGTTTTGATTGAACATCCTGCTGAAGATGAATCTGTAAAACCCGAAGATATTTCGAATTTAGTAATTGAAATGAACGAAGGAAAAACAGATTGGCAAATGATAACTTACGCAAATTCAAAACATACATTTACCAATCCAGAATCACCTGATTACAATAAAGTAATGGCAGATAGAGCTTGGCAACATACATTATTGTTTTTGAAAGAAGTATTGAAATAAAACCGTCAATTCTAGTGAAATTCTTTTTAGAATTTTGTATCGAGAATAAGGTTTTAGAAGATAAAATTTATCTTAATTCTCGATACAATTTTAATAAAAACTGTAACAGTTAAATCTACTGAATAAACAATTGTATCATTTCATACCAAAAAGCAGCTGTAAAAAAGCCTACAATAATACTGATTCCAATAATCAAATTGGTTAGTTTGGTGTTGAGTTTAAATTGTTCCGCAATAATACTCGATGTCACTAAAGTAGGCATAGCAGCTTCAAAAATAGAGATTTTAGCCACATCACCTTTTATTCCAATTACGATGGCTAAAAGCATTACAACTGCAGGCGCAATCATTAATTTGTAAACCATAGACATCGAAATTTGTGACCATAATTTTCTCCAACCATTAAACTTTAATTGCAATCCAACCGAAAATAAAGCCAATGGACCTACGGTTGCAGCTAATTTGTCGAAGAATGGTTCGGCAGGAGATAAGTCGATAAATTGAGATAAAATCAATGCACTTATACAACCCAAAAATGGAGGGAAAGTAAATAATCGTTTCAAGATAAATTTGGAATCTATTGCTCCAGATCCATTGCTTCCTCCTTTTAATGCAGAAACTATTCCGATGGTTGATAAGCACAAAAACATGGTTTGATCACAAATAATCGCAATACTCAAATACTTTTCTCCATAAAATGCTGAAATCAAAGGAAAGCCAATAAAAGATGTATTGCTATAGCCGCTTGCCAATTCCAATGTTCTTCTCGAACGCTCCGAATAGCCTTTTGCTTTGCTGTAGAATTTCATGTAAAACAAACTTCCAACGGCAATAATGACAGTAGAAAAGATAGGAAATAACATTTCTTGCGACCATTCTACTTTTGGTAAATACTTAAACGAGACTGCTGGTAAAGCCAAATATAAGATCCACGTATTGATCCCTTTATGAGCATCAGGATGTATAGATTTTGTTGCTTTAAACACCATTCCGGCGATTATACAGACTGCGATTAATATAAAGTTTACCATTTTTAGATATTTGGAATGCAAAGTTACAATCCCATTTTTTTTTACCCTTAAGATATCACTTTTTATTCAATGCTTATTTTTTATAAAATGGCAAGATTAGATATATTTAATTTATTATTATTGAAAATCACTTTTGAATAATGGTTTTCATTTTCCAATATAGCTGAAAATGGAGTAGGAGTTATTGTATCAGTTGTAGGAAACCAAGTTGTTTTAATGAAGTAATTTGGTAATAATATTTTCCCTTCATCTGAGCCATTAGTACCAAATTTTTCAAAATCTCCTTTCCAGAATTTAGATGTTGTTTTCTCTTCTAATAATTGATTGGTAGCCTCAATATCAGTTGTAGGTAAACCAATTTCAGAAATTCCTAAAATAGAATGTTGATCAAATTCTTCATCGTTCTCATAAGCTAAATTATAATGTGTAATCATCTCAGCAAGATTTCTACCTCCATCATAGAAATAAAAAGATTGTGCATTCCAATTTTCGAAGTTTGCAATATGTTGATCAGTATCGGTGTTTAGGATTTTAGTTTTATTTTGTATCCAATCAAACGCCTTTTCGAATTGATTTTTACAAACTAAAAAACTGAAATGATAAATATGTTCTTCGTCCGATTTTACAAAAGTTAATCTTGTCCAACCAACTTGTAAACTAAACTGATTTTCTGTTTCTTCAATTAACTCAAAAGCTAAAATAGTCGTATAAAATGACTTTGTTTTTTCTAACTCATTTGTAAACAATTGTAATTCTCTTATTTTCATTCTGCGATTTTTTATAAAAGTAAATCAACAAAAAAGAAGAAAATAACAAGTTGAATTGATTTAATTAATCGCGTTATAAGAAAACTATTTAATCTACTTCATACTCCAATAAGGCGAGATATGGATTACCTTTTAACTCAAGAACTTTTGCAAAAGCAGGTTCAGTTTTGTAACCATTCTTTTTAAGTTCGATGATTTTGTTTTTGAATGATTCGTCAAATTTTTCAAGTAGTTTCGCCTCAATGAGCATATGTCGATAGGCATTTTGTTCGGTTGGAATCTTATTCTCTAAATAAATCTCAATTTCAAACGCATCAATTCTAAAATTACACGTCAAACAAGTTTCGTTATTGTTTGTTAATTGATTGATTTTAAATTCAAAATAATGAGAAAAATTCTCGGTTAAATGATTTGTAGCGTTTTCAAAATTAGATGTTTCACCAATAATATCAATGTCACTATTTTCAATATTGATTTCAATCGGAATTGTACCTACGACAATAGGTTTGTATGTGTCAAGTTTTTCTAAAATTTGATGATTGCGCAACAAATGAAACACATTGTGTTGTATTTCATTTCCGTGTTCTAAATAATCAATGGTAAGAAAATTTTGCATCATTTTATTCTCATCATAGTTACCAAAGAAGTAGCAGCATGCGTTTCTTTGTTCGTTGTTTCGTCAACTACAAAAATCTCTGTGCGTATGGTACTAATTTTTTTTCCGCCTTTTATGACATAGGCTTTTGATAGTAAATAATCACCCAAAGCAGGTCGTAAATAATTCACCTTTAACTCAACTGTTACCACGTAACAATCGTCGTCATAGTGAGAAACAGCAGCATAACCAGATGAAACATCAACCAAAGAAGCAATCATAGCACCATTAAACATTCCGTGCTTACGTGTCATCATTTCTTGTTTCGGAATCTTAATCGAAACATAGTCCGTTTCGCATTCGATAAGTGATGCGTTATAAAATTTTAAGGTTTCCGAACGATTAAAACTTGCTTCTACTAATTCTCTTTTTTCTGGCGTCATATAAAATTGCTTTCAACAAATATAGAGATTTGTCGAAAGCAATTTCAGTTATGCAGTTACGTTATTCAAGTTTTCTTCTTTGATAATTGTATTTTGATGCGACAAAATTACTTTATCTAAACCGCGGTAATAATTCCCTTTGTCGACGGTAATCAATAAATTATTTTTCGGAATTTTATTGATAATCTTATCGTTCGGGAAATGTTGTTTCGAGTTTTTGAAGGTAATAAATACATCATCTTCAGTTAGATTTTTGACATCATCTTCCGAAATAATATCAATCAATTCATAAGGTAAATAAAGTTGATCGAAGATATAATGAAACGTTTTAAGACGCTTTCCGTTCAATTCTTTGCTATGTTGCAAAAAGTTTCTCAATCTATGTACAACAGCGTAGAAATTACCCACCAAAGGCGGTTTGGGAATATTACGCTCGAACAAGCAACCATCAATCAGACTAAGCGGAAGTTTAATATTCAATTCATCTGTTTTTACATTGTATAGATGACGATAATCCAAACCTCTTCTCTTGAATTCTTCGACAATATGATCTTTTAGCGCAGGAACTGTAATAGGTAATTGTTGGTTGATAAAATCGACCAATTTTCATCTGATATAGGAGCTAAATTAAGCTCAGAAATGTTTTGTGACATACAATAAATAGTTAAAATAAAACAATTATTGTATTTCGATAATAGGGGATTTTTCGTTGTTTTTGGATGAACTCCCGTATTGTTTTACCACCGTGGAGACTCCTCTCGGTTGGTATCGTTTTCTACGATTCGAAATACTGTGTAAAACTACATAAAAAATTGAATATCTAGTAATCTATTCTAATAATTTTATTTTAAAAAGATTATTTAGAATAATATTCTAAATAGGATTTTGTTTCGAGAAGAAAGTTTTGAATAATTACTTGATTTGTTTTTTTATATTCTACCATATAGATATATAGTAATACTAGTTCACTTATTCATTTTTCAATTTATCTCTATTCATCAACATTGTTAAACCTATGTCTCTATGTGGTTGTAATTTTTATGTTCTGAATTAGATGTGACCCTAAAATGAGTTTAGGGTGACAAGACTTTTATACTTCTGTATAAAAAAGAATGTAACGAACCCGTTATGTATTCTGATAATTTTATCAATATAAACCGTCAATTCGAGTGAAATTCTTTTAGAATTTTGTATCGAGAATAAGGTTTTAAAAGATAAAATTCTATTCTCGATACAATTTTTATTCATTTCATTTCTAAAAATCACTCGAATTGACGAATTTTTATTCAAATTATAGAATAGGCTATAACTAATAAAATAAAGATTGTTAAGTTGAATTTATTTCAGCTTCTCATTAAGAAAACACCTCTATAATCTCCTCAAGGAGATATTTTTTACATATTGTCATTCAGAATGGAGCTTTAGCGGAATGAAGAATCTAAGCTTTCTCAACAAGAGATATTTCGAATTCGCTATTATAAATAGAGATTTAGAAAATTTTACAAATAATTAAGAAAAAATTAATTGTTTGCCGAAAAATATTTTATACATTTGGATAACAAAGTAATTAAAAAATGAAGTTTACGTGCTTATATATGTCGATTCGCAAACAGGTTTGGAATATCCAGACGTGGGAAAGTCATGTATACTAAAAAGAGATTTTATTTTTTAATATATTTTATGTTTCCCCGTCGAGTTTCGATGGGGATTTTTTTTGAACAAAAACAACAATTACCAATATAAAATTAAAAACAATGCAAAGTTTACAACAATTAACGATCCCAGTTTGGCCCTTAGAGGACAACACAATCTTAAACAATGTTTCGGTAACATTTCAACTTTTTGGACTTCCATTAGGAACAGCTCCAGTCATTTTGATTAACCATTCCTTACACGGAGATTCAGATTGTACCTATCATTGGGATGGAGTCATGGGGAAAAACAAAGCAATTGATCTTAATGAGTATACGGTAATCTGTATAGATATTCCTGGAAATGGCGTTTCCGAAACCATAAAGTACGACTATATACCACGCGATCACATTACAGCACGCGATGTAGCGGTATTGTTTTGGTTGACGTTATTTGAATTGGAAGTAGACGAGATTTTTGCCATTATTGGTGCAGATTTAGGTGGAGGATTAGCATGGGAAATGGCATGTTTGTTTCCAAATAAGGTGCTGAATATTATTCCGATAGCAGCAAGTCCTAAGACAACATATTGGTTGGTAAAAGAGCCCACTTCTAAAAGCGAATACCTGAAATCTATTTTCTATTCGATAGATATATCACGCAATAGAGGCGATATATTGCAAGTTTCGCAATACATCAAATCGAAGATACATGTGATTTATGTGAAGGACGGAAACTTGTTCAACAAAGCAGAATTGAAACGTTATTACGCCAAACTGCAAGAGTTCAACAAACATGTGCAGTTTCATGAAATAGAACAGATAGAAAACAACGAATTACTAAAAGCAAACATAGATAAGGTTGAAAAAATAGTAGACGGTATCCTCGAAAAAGAGTTTATTAATAATGTCGCATAAAACAAAAAGCTCCTGATAAGGAGCTTTTTTTAGTGGTATGTATTTTAAAAATAATAATATAGATAAAATTAAAAGCAGAACGGATAAATTTCTCAAATCCGTCTATTTTATATTTAACCCGCCATTTTGCAAAACCCTTGTGCTTGTTGCACAACTCTAAAATAGACTAATTTTTCGTATTTTGTTGTATGCAAGGACGAAAAGAATTTATTCCACAACTTTTTTATGAATTAAGTTTAGATCGGTTAGTACCGTTTGATAACTTTTATCGACGCGTTAATCAAGAATTAGATTTACATTTTCTGTACAAATCCACCCAAAAATATTACGGAACTCAAGGTCAGGAAAGTATAGATCCTGTGGTGTTTTTTAAAATATTGTTAGTGGGTTATTTGAATAATATCAATAGCGACAGAGCATTGATTCGCTATTGTAGCAATTGCTTGGATGTTCGCTTGTTTTTAGGTTATGATCTGAACGAACAATTGCCTTGGAATTCAACCATAAGCCGAACGCGCGCGTTATTTGGCCAAGAAGTTTTCTTGCAATTGTTTCAGTTGGTTTTAAAACTGTGTGTGAATAAAGGCATGGTTTCAGGGAAACGTCAGGCGGTAGACTCTGCCTTTATCAAAGCAAACGCAAGTATGGATTCTCTGGTTGAAAAAGAGGTTCTAAACGATGCTTTTGCTTTTGTGAATGAGTTGGAAGAAAATTCAGAATTCAAAGCATGCAGTGAGTCTAGTCGAACTGTAACATCAACTCGAAAGAAGTTGGTAGAACAACATCATAATTGGAAAAAGGAAGCGTTTAAAGGAATGCCGGGACATGTGAAAACGCTTCAAAAAAATGAAGATGGTGAAGATATTCGTCCAAAGTTTTTAAGTAATCATACCTATTATAGCCCAACAGATCCTGATGCGAAAATCTCGACCAAACCAGGTAAACCACGCCAACTGAACTATGCTGGACAATTAGCTGTTGACGATAAACATCACGTGATTACAGGTGCTTGTGCCAGTACCGCAGGTAGCAAAGACAGTACAATCTTTTCTGAAATCATGGATCAAACTTTATCAAATTTTAAACAAAACGATATACAAATAGGTGAAGTTTTAGCTGATGCTGGTTACAGTAGCGGTGCTAGTTTACAATATTGTGAAGATCATAATTTAGACGCTTGGATTCCCAACTTTGGACAATATAAACCCGAGCGAGAAGGCTTTATTTTCAATAAAAAAGAAAACCGTTACGAATGTATTCAAAAAGGAGGAAATAAAGCTTTTCTGCCTTTCAAACGAACTTTAACAGACAGCAAAGGCTACGAAAAAAAAAGCTATAGAAGTTCGCAAAAAGATTGTGGACAATGTCCTTTACGAGAAAGTTGTTGTGGAAAAGTAACCAAGTTTAAAAAGTTGGAAGATAGCATTCACAAGCCTTTGTACGATAAAATGCATGAAAAACTCACCCAAAATAAAGCGTATCACCGCAGGTTAGTTAAACGTCGAAGTTCTACAGTAGAACCAGTTTTAGGAACGTTGATTAACTTCTTTAACCTAAAACGAATCAACAGCAGAGGAATGGCACAAGCCAATAAACACGTTTTGATGTCAAGTTTATCTTACAACTTGAAGAAATACCTGCGCTTTATTTTCAAAATCCCGAGTGTTTTAGCCCAAGTTGTTTCCCTAAAACAAGGGAAATACAGCTTTTTACAAAAGTACTCCTTCACGACTTAAAAAGTGCGTTTTTAAACCCCTATAATTTTACAATTTAATATATTTCCAAAAAATAAACCTCGCTTAAAAAGGCTTAAACGAGGTCATATATTCTGTTTTTTACTGTAAATTGGAGTTGTGCAACAGTTACCGATGTTATCTGTAGTTGCAATTTTTCATTTAGTTTTCAACACTAAAATGTCAGAATTAAATATACGGTGTGATATTTTATTAGCGCTTTCTTGTTTTAAGATAGTTACTTGATCTAATGATTTTAAATCGAAATTTATCGAATCAATTTGATTTTTTTCGTAAGGAATTCCATTTATTACAATAAGTTCATAGTCACGATTATTTCTAAAATTTTGCTGTATTTCTTGCAAGAATTCTTTTCCTTTCAATAATTTAGTATCTGAACTCAATTCTATTGTTATTGTTTTGTTTTGATTATTTTTTACAACTTTTTTTACATTTTTTTTAGTTAAAAAATAGTATTTGATATTTATTGGTTTATTTTCAAGTAATATTTTATATCCTAATTGAGAAAATTTGGAAATCTGTTTTTCTTTGTAGCTTAAATTTTGACTTGCACAAGAGAAGAGCAAAAATATTGTCAGGAATAATAAAATTAAACTACCAGATTTCATTACGTGATGTTGGTTTTGCAATTACAGATAACGGTTTCGTGTATGAGCAGTAGCGGATTTGAAAGTACAAACCTTTCAGTTTAGCACAAAGCTTATTAAAAGCACAGACCTTGATTTTACCACTTCACCCGCTATTGCTTATACACAATGTTGTGCGTTCGCCCTTTATTTTCAGTCGGTTTAGTCAATTTTCAAAGGTAGGATTTTTTGGGGTAGGGAAGGCACTCTCTCTTGCAAGTTTTGGTCAAGCGTTGGCTGGTGCGACTTGCAAGAGTGTGTGCCTTTGGGGCGGATTAACTGGCGCAACAACTCAATTTCGATACATCTTTTCCGAAAGTTATGGCCGCTAATTTGATTCCTTCTCCCAAAGTAAGATAAGGGTAGAAACTGTCTGCTAAATCTTTCACGGTTATTCCGTATTTGATTGCCATACTTAATTGTTGGATGAGTTCTCCACCTTCGGGTGCGACTACTCTTGCACCTATCAGTATGTCCGTTTCTGTGTTACGAATGAGCTTAATAAATCCCCTTGTGTCATTTGCTGCTATGGCTCTCGGCACGTCTTTCAGTTCCAATTTTGACACTTCAAACGGAATGCCTTTTGATTCTGCCTGTGCTTCATCTAAACCTGCCCCTGCAATTTGTGGGTCAGTAAACACCACCCAAGGTAAAGAAGAATAATCGGCTTTATTATCTGTTCCTGAGAACGCATTTTCAACGGCAATTTTACCTTCAAAAGCGGCTGTATAAACAAATGCAGGGGTGTTGGTTACGTCACCTGCTGCGTAAATGTTAGGTAGATTGGTTTCCATTTTTTCATTCACAGCGATATGTCCGCTTTTGGTGAGTTCCAAACCAATGTTATCTAACCCTAATTGGCTTGTATTGGCTTTTGTGCCTGTGGCAATTACTACCTTACCTTTTTCTATAATTTGCGTAAATGAACCGTCAGGACATTTACAGTGAATGATGGTTTCATTCGCTTGTTTCTCGAATTTCACGGCTCTGAAATTAGGTAAGATTTCAATGCCTTCTTTTCGCATTTGGGTTTCCAATGCTTCACTGATGTCTGGGGTTTGTGTCCGTAGAACACGGTCGGTAAATTCAATGATTCGGACTTTAACGCCTAAACGATTGTACGCCATTGCAATTTCCAAACCTATGTAACCTGCTCCCATAATGGTCAAGCTTTCGGGTTTTTCTTCCAAGTCGAAAAGGGAAACGTTGGTCAAGTAGTCAATTTTGTCCAATCCTTCAATAGTCGGAATGTTGGTCGTAGCTCCCGCAGCAATTAAAAATTTGAGGGCTTTGTATTCCTTACCGTCAACCAAAATGGTTTTGTTGTCTTTGAATTTTGCCCAACCTTTTAGCATAGTCAGGTTTTCAAAATCGCTTACCACATCCATATATTTTTTCTCTTGAAGTGTGGCTACTAATTTTTTCTTGTCTTTGATGATTTGAGCAAAATCAATATCAACGCCTTTTGGTCGGATGCCTTCAAAGTTGGAATGTGTAGCGTGATAAGCCGACTCGCCTGCACGAATAAGATTTTTAGAAGGCACACAACCCACGTTGACACAAGTACCGCCAAAGTCCAAACCACCGTTTACCATTAAGGTCGTTAAACCTAAACTTTCGGCTTTTATAGCTGCCGAAAATGCAGCCGAACCGCCACCGATAATGATTAAATCAAATTGATTATTCCTACTATTTCCATTTTCAGAAATTTCACTTTTTACACGATAGTTTTTTGTGCCGTTAATGGTATTGATGATTTCTTCTTTACTTGTTTTGGTAGGGTCAAAAGAACATTCACAAGTAGCTTTTGGGTAGCTCACATTGGCTTCTTTAACACCCTCATTTTGTGAAAGCATTTTTTTTATTCCTGTGGCACAATGGTCGCAGGTCATACCTGCAATTTCCAATTTTATTTTTTCTTCTTTCATCTTATTTTTTTAATTTATTTAGGACTATACTTAACAACATTTCATTCCTATGTTTTTAGGCTCAAAGAAATCCTCAAGCGTCAATATTTTTCCATCAGGATTATTTTTTAACCATTGTTTTGCTGTTCTTTCACTGCTATAAAATGAAACATGGTTGCAAAACGAGCCTCTAATATTACAAGTGTCAACAGATTCTACCCAAGAAATAAATAAAGGATATGGCTTTGTCCAAAGCAATTGACCACCATTTATTTGTAACTCAATAGGTGAACCATCAATAGGATCAGTAGAACGAACATTAGCTTCCACATCTAACCATTCAGTAAACAGAATAGCATCTACAACACACCAAGTGTATAGCATCTTACCATTTACAATAAACTGATGTTCGGTAGGAACTGTAGATAGACCAGAAAATGCAATAATATTTCCTTGTACATCGGTTTCGCCCAGTTTATTCAAAATAGCGTCCGCTTTATCTTTGGACACTTTTATTAGTTTATAAAATCTGTTTTTAGATATAGAACTGCCTTGCATCAATTCTTGAAATATTCGTAAAATAAAATCGCTATTCTTTATCTTAAATTCAGAAAAAAGAATGTCGTTTAATTGACCGTCAATATATTTTCGTTGATTTTTCATAAGTTTTCTATTTGGGGTTTTACTGCAAACATGCTTTACTTCCTATAATATCGCCATCTGATGCACTCCAGATATAAGAAAGACCATCTCCTGTTGCTGTAGCTGTTACTTTTGTGGTTGCCCCAATCGCAATGGTGCTTTGTTCCGCACTCAAATCTGTGTAAGAAATGGTCGAAGTACCTGTTGGGGTGGAAGAATTAGTACCGGGAGTTGAAGAATTTGTTGGTTTTACTTCCGGTTCCTGTACTTCTTTATTACAACTAGCTACTATCATCCCGATAGTAACAATGCCTAAAATTAATTTTACAGTTTTCATATTATTTAGAATTTTCTTTAAAGATTTCGGCTTTATAGCCTGTCTGCTCAATAACCTTGATGATAGCATCAGGATTTGTTTTCTTCGGGTCGTATTGGATGGTTGCCAAATCGCCCGGATATTCCACTTTGTGTTCAATTATGCCGTCCACTTCTTTCAGGGCATTTGAAATATGGTTAGAACAACCTGCACAAGTCATCCCCGTGATTTTCAATTTCAGGGTTTTACCTTCTTGTTGGTTTGTATTTGCTGTTTGTGCTTTACTGTCAGTCGGTTTGCAACATTGAGCATTGACCTGAGCAATTCCAATTAGGAATAAAGCACTCAATAGAATTATTTTTTTTTTCATTGTATAATTGTTTAATTAAATTCTTAAATACGAGAGGCAAAAAAATACTATTTCTTGCCAACCACTTTGTAACCTGTACCGTTGATGGCTTCTTCAATTTGAGCAACACTCACTTTAGTTTGGTCAAATTCTACTTTGGCAGTCGCTTCTTCATAAATCGCATCTATCTTAACAATGCCTGGTAATTTGTTAACGTCATTTTCTACGTGTGAAGCACAACCATTGCAAGTCATTCCTTTTACATCAAAAGTTATCGTTTGAATGTCAGAAGCATTGACGATTACAACTTCCTTGTTGTCGTTTGAAGGATAGAAAATGTGTGCGTAGTTCGGAAAAGCGAGCATCAAGGCTGCAAATACGGTTACAATTCCCAAGAATGTTTTGGTCTGCATAAAGGGTTTCTTTTCGTCTTCTTCGCAATCACATTGAATTTCTTCGGCTGTTCGTGGTTTAAGTTTCTGATACCAAGCAAAACCCAACACCAAAACAGTGATACCGATTAGATAAGGTCTTGCTGGTTCCATCCACGAAAATGTAGATGCCACTCCTGACGCTCCTGAAATAAGAGCCAATACAGGTGTAATGCAGCAAAGTGATGCTGCTACTGCCGAAAGCACTCCCGCTCCGACAAGTCTGTTGTTTTTCTTGTTCATACTGTTTCCTTTTTTGAATTGTTTATGATGTGTTTAAAAAATGGACGAAGTAAAGTCAGTTGCTCTTGTTTCAAAGAATAGAAGATGGTTTGCCCTTCTCTTCTTCCTTCAATGACATTTCCGTCTTTTAGTTTTCTGAGGTGTTGCGAAACGGCAGGAATGCTCATTCCGAGAATGTCTGAAAGGTCGCAAGGACAAAGTTCGTTTTCTTCTTCTAAGAGAAATAAGATTTTTAACCTTACTTCGTTTCCTGCCAATGCTAAAAGTCCACTCAGTTGACTGAATGCCTTGTCGTTGGTTTGAAGTATTTCTCTACAATTGTCTATTTGAACCTTGTCGGCAAACACACGGATACACGATTGATTGTTTTCCATAATTTCCTTGTTTAGGATTTAATAACGCAGCAAAGATACAAATAGTTTTCTTATTTAAGCAAATACTTAATTATAGTTTTTAACAATTCTTCTTTGTCAGCGGTGGGTGATTTAGCTCTTTTGGTTTTTTAGCGTTGGCTTTGAGTGTCGGAAAAACCAAATGTGCTAAATGTGCGGTGGGTTTTTAGGGTGACGCACAACGGTTTGGGTATTGCCGAAGGCGGGGAGTTTTAGCACCAAACTTCAATAGAAATACCAAAGTTCAAATATAGCAAAAATGTTCAATATAATTCCTTCAGCCCCGCTTTTGGCAATACCTTGTTACCTGCTGCCCTAATTTTTTATTAGGTTTTGTCAAGTTTTGTTTTGTCAAGTTGTCATAAAATGTTAATTTTGCAACCTCAATGAAAAAAACAACGCAAATATCTTCTCAAGTTACTCCGCCTTAATGGTTGGTTAATTGCTGTTTTTTCCCAATTCCTTTTATTGGTTTCTTTCGTGTACCCGAAATGCTGATTTTCGGTGCAAATTACATTTTATAAATTTTTACAATACAAATATCTTATGCAGAAAATTATCAATTTGTTTGATTTCAAACAAAAAGTAGATTACAAAACCGAAATTTTATCAGGTATTACCGTTGCTTTGGCTTTAGTTCCAGAAGCAGTTGCGTTTGCCTTAATTGCAGGACTTTCTCCGCTTGTGGGTCTTTATGCCGCTTTTATGATGGGCTTGGTTACGTCCATTTTAGGCGGTCGTCCCGGAATGATTTCGGGTGCAACTGGTGCAATAGCAGTAGTCATAGTTGTTTTAGCAAAAACGCACGGTGTGGAATACGTTTTTGCCACCGTTATTTTGGCAGGAATTATTCAAATGTTAGCAGGATTTTTAAAGTTAGGAAAACTTATCCGTTTGGTTCCGCATCCTGTTATTTTTGGTTTTGTGAATGGTTTAGCCATCATTATTTTTATGTCGCAGTTAGACCAATTCAAAGATGTTTCGGGCAATTGGCTCACAGGTTCAAATATGTATATTCTCTTGGCTTTGGTGGGTTTAACAATGCTTATTATTTGGGGATTGCCTAAAATTACAAAAGCTGTTCCCGCTTCCCTTACTGCTATTTTAGTGGTTTTTGGGTTGGTTTATTTTTTAAAATTGGATACCAAAACTGTTGGCGATATTGCTTCTATAAAAGGTGGATTTCCGCCGTTTCATATTCCTCAAATTCCTTTTAATTTAGAAACACTTCAAATCATTTTTCCGTATGCGGCTATTGTTGCAGGGGTTGGTTTGATTGAAAGTTTATTGACCTTGAATATTATTGATGAAATTACTGAAACAAGAGGACATAGCAATAGAGAAGCAGTGGCACAAGGAACGGCTAATATTTTATCGGGTTTCTTTTCAGGAATGGGCGGTTGTGCAATGCTTGGACAAAGCTTAATTAATGTATCCAGTGGAGCAAGAGCGAGATTATCTGGAATTATTGCATCTGTGGCTCTTTTAGTATTTATAATGTTTGGTAGTAGTTTAATTGAAAAAGTTCCGATGGCTGCACTTACTGGACTTATGATTATGGTAGCGATAGGTACGTTTGAATGGGCAAGTATCCGTATTATTAATAAAATGCCACGACACGACATTTTTGTAGGTATGTTAGTTGCTTTAGTTACTGTGTTGCTACACAATCTCGCATTGGCAGTTTTAATAGGAGTTATTATTTCAGCATTAGTTTTTGCTTGGGAAAGTGCTAAAAGAATACGTGCCAGAAAATACATTGACGATAAAGGAGTAAAGCATTACGAAATATTTGGTCCACTTTTCTTTGGTTCAACTACAGCTTTTACAGAAAAATTTGATGTAATTGGTGACCCCGAAGAAATAATTATTGATTTTAAGGAAAGTAAAGTGGTAGATATGTCAGCAATAGAAGCGTTGAACGTTTTGACACATCGTTATGCTAAGCAAAATAAAAAAGTACATTTGAAGCATCTAAGCGAAGACTGTCGACAATTATTGAAAAATGCAGAAAGTGTTATCGAAGTAAATATCATTGAAGACCCAACTTATAAAGTGATGTTAGATAAATAATTTTTTTTAGCGACTTTTCGAGGTCGCTTTCTTGTTGCGTAGTGTTTGGAAAGGGTTGCAGGTAACGTTTTGCAGCTTGGCGAAGTGGCGGAAATCGAAGCACAATTGTTCAGTTTTGCACAAAAGTTCAATCGAAGTATTGCCGTTGAATTTAGCACTAAACCCGCCATTTTGCCAAACTGCTGTTGAACTAAACCTCCAGTAGCTTTCGCTGCGATGATTTTGTACCTTAGTATATATTAACGATTAAATAATTGATACTATGGTAACTAAAAAAAATCTCCGGAGGAATTAAGAGCGAACAAATATTTGAATCGCGCTTGTAGTGAAATTAGTGGTTTTTCTGAACTACTACAACGTTTTGAACGAAATATTTCAATTTTAGGGCGAAGTAAACGCACTTTCGATAATTATTCGCGCCATGTGGCGGCAATGGCCTTACATTTTGGTTGTTTACCAACCGAATTAGACCCAGAACAAGTAAAGAATTATTTGTTTGAACTCCAACAACGCGCACAATCGCCTTCTCAATCGTATTTTAAACACACGGTTTACGGACTTCGGTTTCTACTAAAAACCGAAGATCTACCTTACGATTATCTTCATTTGCCCGCTATTCCTAAAGAAAAAAAGCTACCAGTTATTTTGAGTAGAGCAGAAATATGGCGCATGCTTCAACATGCCGATTTACTCAAACATCGCCTTTTAATTGGTTTGATTTATGGTTGTGGTCTGCGTTGTATGGAAGTGCGAAATATTGAGTTAAAGCACCTTGATTTTGATCGTAAATTGCTTCATATCGTTCAAAGTAAAGGTAAAAAAGATCGATATGTTCCACTTTCTGATCATCTCATTAGAGGGATTAAAAAGTATATTTCAGTAGAACATCCTACTACTTTTTTATTTACAGGCAACAGCAAAGATGCTAAAGGTTTTGATTCTCGTTACAGTCAACGCGGAGTTCAATGGGTAATTCAATCCATCTGTAAAAAGGCAGGAATTTTAAAAGATGTATACACGCATACCTTGCGCCACAGCTATGCTACGCATTTACTCGAAGATGGTGTAAATATTCTTCAGGTTCAGAAATTAATGGGTCATGAGCGTATTGAAACCACTATGGAATACCTACATGTTTGCCAATTAGAGCAACAAAAAGTACACAGCCCACTTGATACCGTTTTTGCTTTATGCAGCCGCAGTGGGAAGTAAGCGATGTGCTCAAAAAAGTGGCTTTATCCGATCAGTGTTTCACGGTTCATCAAGAGAAAACGTTAAGAGCATTGACCCTATGCAGAACAGCTGCTTTAGGCGGCCATGTAGATGCGTGCGATGCGTGTGGAAACATCCGTATTAGTTACAACAGTTGCCGCAATCGTCATTGTCCGAAATGTCAAGGCCATCAACGCGAAGAATGGATACAAGCTCGTGAACAGGATCTGCTACCTTGTTCATATTATCATTTGGTATTTACTTTGCCCGATACGCTTAATGGTTTGGCGATTTCACATCCAAAAATCGTTTATAAAATTTTGTTTGATTCGGTTTGGACCACATTAAATCAATTCGGAAAAACGGAAGGATTCCAACTAGGAATGATTGCTATTTTACATACGTGGGGACAAAATTTGAGTTTACATCCACATTTACATTGCATTGTTCCTGGTGGTGGAATTGATGCCAACGGTAAATGGAAACGCAAGATAAAAACCGATAAATATTTATTTGCAGTGAAAGCCTTGAGTAAGGTTTTTCGAGCAAAATACGTAGCTTTTTTACGCAAAGAAAAGCTTGCTGATACAACTGTCATCCAAAGTTTGTTTGAAAAGAATTGGGTGGTTTATGCCAAACGCCCTTTTGCCGGTCCAAAGCAAGTAATAGAATATTTAGGAAGATACACCCATAAAGTTGCCATCAGTAACCATAGAATTAAAAACGTAACCAATCAAGAAGTTACCATTAGCTATAAAGATTATAGAGATGGAAGTAAAACCAAGCAGCTTACTTTAAAAAACGAAGAGTTTACAAGGCGCTTTAGTCTTCATATTTTACCCAAACGCTTTGTGCGCATACGCCATTACGGCATTTTAAGCAGCAGTTGGAAA
>NZ_DLJI01000036.1:0-30124 GCF_002484185.1 Empedobacter sp. UBA7620
GAGCTACCAGGTCTCCGTTTTTTCGGACTGCAAATATACGATTATATCTGAGTTTACAAAACGAAAGACGTTTTTATTTTTTTATATAAAAAAGAACGTTTTGACTAAGTGACCTGGCTGGGGCTCGAACCCAGGACCCCAACATTAAAAGTGTTGTGCTCTACCAACTGAGCTACCAGGTCGGTTTCTTAAATCGAGTGCAAATATAGGGCGTTTAATACTAATTTAACAAACGTTTTGTGAAGTTTTTTACAATTTATTAATTAATCATTTCGGTTTTAAGAACTTAAATTTAGATAAATTTTTAGTTTTTTTTTGAAAGATAGAATTTCGGATAAGAAAACTGAAAAAATAAGCCATAGAAACATCATTTTATATATTTGATAAATGATTTATATACTATATTTGTCATCCAGCAAATCTAAATCTATGTGAACCGAAATTATTTTCGGAACGCTATTTAAAGATTGAAATTTTAGAATGAAGAAGAATATACTATATATTATTATTGCTTTGTTTTCGATAGTGTCGTGTAAAAAATCTGACAACCCAGAGGCAGACGTACCCGATTCTGAATATGCAAACAATTGTAATCAGGAAACAAAAGATGCACATTTGTCTAATTTTGCATTGAAAGAATTAAAGGAATTAATAAAAGATCAACCACAGATTATTCATCAAAAATTGAATGATCGTTGTTTCAAGGTTTCTAAACTTGGAAAAAATTTATACATTCAAAATTCAGATCGTTTAGATTCTTTGAAGATTAAAAACAATAATCAAGGAACAATGTTTTTGAATAAAATAACAGCAATACAGGTTTCACAAGAGATTGTTTATAAATTAACATATTCTTTTCCTATTAAATTCTTGAATCAATATAGAGCAGAAATCAAAAAAGATGCGCCAAAATCTAAATATCATCATTCAAATTCAATCGTTACTAACGAAGATTATCAAGTAACTTATAATGTGGAACGTTATGATGCAAGACGTTTGGAGAATACGTATTCATATCAAATTGATACGTTTGATGGATATGCGAGATTAACTATTTTTTATTCAGAAGACTTACCAGTAGACTAATCATGATTATTTCTTTAGTAGGATATATGGGTAGCGGAAAATCGACTACCGGAAAAGATTTAGCCAAAGCATTGGGTTTCGAATTTATTGATCTTGATGATTTTATCGAAAATAAATATCAAACAAAAATTAGTGAGATTTTTGAAAAAGAAGGCGAATTAGGTTTTCGTAAAAAAGAACGAGAAGCCTTAAAAGAAGTTCTGACTTCAACAAACATTGTGCTTTCTTTAGGCGGTGGAACTCCTGTTTATTTCGATAATATGAATGAAATTGCCAACAATTCAATTTCATTTTTTATGCGTGTACAATTACCACAATTGGTGAAACGATTAGAAAATAAAAAAGAAACTCGACCTTTAATTGCTCATCTTTCTAATGAAGAAATGATGGAGTTTATTGCGAAACATTTATTTGAACGCAATCAATATTATGAAAAGGCAAAATATACAATCAGTATTTCGAACCAAAGTACATTAGAGATTTTGGACGAAATTATGAAACATCTTAAAAAGGAGAAGATTTGGAATTAATCCAAATCTTCTCCTTTTATAATGATACCTTCAGTATCTTCTCCACCCTCTTCTAAATAATCATCCAAATCTCGGCGATCTTTTTTCGTTGGTCGACCTTCTCCTCTTTCACGATAATAATCTTGCGAAAGCTTTCGAAGCTCTAACACTTCATATTCTTCTTTTGGCGTTGTATCCACAATATGCAAGGTTAACAATTTAGCTCCAATTCTATTATTTGGCACTTGCAATACTTTAAAAGATAAATTTATTTGATCTTTTCTCACCTCAATCGCATCACCTGGGATTATATCTCGCGACGCTTTTGCTACATCTCCATTTACTTTTACACGATTTTTTTTAACCGCATCAGCCGCTAAAGATCTCGTTTTATAATATCTAACACTCCAAAGAAATTTATCTAATCTCATTTAAAACTGAATATTTGTTAGGTTAAACTAATAGTTTTATTTATGTTTACATTACCAAATATAAAAAAATTATGAAAAAAACTTTATTTTTATTATCTACAATTACTGTAATAGGTTTATTTTATTCCTGTAACGATGACGAATCTTCTATTAATAACGAAAACAATAATATAACTTCCGAAAAATTTGAATTTAGTTATAATGGAAAAAATTATTCTTCTGAGTTTTATTATACGGAAGATTCTACATTTGTATTAAAAAATACAGAAGCAGATAAAATTTTTAATGAAATAACTTCTAAACAAGATTTTCATTTATATGTAAATGCTAATAAATTAACTTACTATGACAATATTGAAAGTTTTAAAACAAGTCAAAATAGTTTATTTTCAAAGCTAACTCAAGACCTTCCTGGTCCATGTACAGAAAATACTTGCGGAGGAGATATTTTATTAACTAAAGATAATGATTTAAAAGGTGATAGAGTTATTATAGCTTTTTCTCAACTTGGAACAGGCATTCCAAGTTTAAGACAGTACAATTTTAATGATAAATTAACTTCATTCTCAGCTAGAGCTACTCTTGACAAAAGACCTTCTATAACGTTTTATCGGGATGATAATTATGGAGGTGAATCCATTACTTTTAAAAATTGGAATACTGATTATTCTCCTAGTACGCCTGCTAACTTAACAATAATGAATATAGGTCAATATCGTTTAAATAAAAAATATACATGGAATGATCAAGCATCTTCTATTAAAATATATTATGAATAATTTTCAAAAAAAAAATGAGGTAATTACCTCATTTTTTTTTATATATTCGCAATATAAATCGAAATAACATGATAAAGAAATTCTTCGTTACTTTAATTGCATGTTCTGCTGTTTTAGTAGGATGTAATAATGATGATGATAACGGTGTTGATAAAGAAACTAAAATTCCAGTTGAAGAACGTAATGCTTTAGATGATGAAGCGATTCAACAATATATGGAAGATTTTTACTTCAATCCTAAAAATGGAAAACTTACAAAGTTCGATACTATCAAAGGAAACGATGATGATGCCTATCCAACATTAAAAAGTTTAGCAAAACAAGATAACTTAGGAATTTGGTATGCCGAAAATCCAAATCATAAAGGAACTGGAGAAACAATTGTTTCAAACGATGAATCAAAAATATATTTAAATATTGAAGCAAAATCTTTTCGTGCGACAAATAGCACCGATTATAAAAGAAAATATGGTTCTATTGGAGGTCTAATTTATCCATGGAATTCAATAGACGTAAGTGATGGATCTTCAATTCAAGATCCATATTACTATTATTTTACACCAACAGAGACAGAAGCTAAAAACGGAGTAAAAAGAGAACATAGAGAATTAAAAAACTTTATAGAAGGATTAAAACATTTCAAAACAACAGAACGTTCTACAAACGATTTGTATAACTTTCAAGGTGTAATCATTTTACCTTCTCGTTTAGCTTATGCACGAAATAAATACTACGTTTCTGGATCAGGACTATCTGATTACTCATCATTCAGAGACCTTACAATAGTTTTCAATTTCGAATTACCTAAAATCGAAAAAAGAACAACAAAATAATTATCTTCAAAACAAGATAATCTTACAAAAACCATCTGTATTGATGGTTTTTTTTTATCTTTAAATTTCAAAATGTATTAGAATTAAACCTAAAAAATGAGTATAATAAAATCTATTATCGATAACGATTTCTATAAATTCACCATGCAATTTGGCGTTACAAAATTGTATCCAGATGTAATGGCGCGCTATAAATTCATTAACCGTGGTGAACATCAATTTCCTGAAGGTTTTGCAGAAGAATTGCAAAAAGAAATCAATGCAATGGCTTCACTTGCTTTAACCAAAGACGAAAAAGACTTTTTCACAACAAATTGCCCTTATTTGAGTCCTGCTTATTTAGACTTTTTGCAAGGTTATCGTTATGATCCAAATGAAGTAAAAATCACCCAAAATGGTGCTGATGTAGAAGTTCACGTAGAAGGATATTGGTACCGCACAATTCTATGGGAGGTTCCAATTCTTTGCTTAATTAGTGAAGTTTTTTACAAATTAACTAATGCAAAACGCATCACAAACGAAGAAATCACAAAACGTACAAGCGATAAAGTTGATTTATACAATCGTCTTGGCGTTACAGTTGCGGAATTTGGTACCCGTCGTCGTCACAGTTACGAAGTTCATGATGTCGTAATGAAAGAATTAACAAACCATAAAGGAAAAAGCTTTGTTGGAACTTCGAATGTTCACTTTGCGCATAAATATGGTGTAAAACCAATTGGAACACACGCTCACGAATGGTTTATGTTTCATGGTGCACGTTACGGATTCAAAATTGCGAATTCAATCAGTTTAGATCGTTGGGTAAAAGTTTATTATGGTGATTTAGGAATTGCTTTGACAGATACGTATACGTCGGATGTTTTCTTTGGACAATTTGATAAAAAACTATCTAAATTATTTGATGGCGTTCGCCACGATTCTGGAGATCCAATTGAATTTGGAGAAAAAACAATTGCGCATTACGAAAAAATGGGCATCAATCCTTTATTCAAAACGATTATTTTCTCGGATGGATTAAATTCAGAAAAAGTGGAAATGATTACAAAAGCTTTCAAAGGAAGAATTGGATTATCATTTGGAATTGGAACGAACTTAACAAATGACACTGATTTAAAACCTATGAATATCGTGATGAAATTAACCGAAATTTCTTCGATAGATATAAAATGGACTGGTGTTGTAAAACTTTCGGACGAAAAAAATAAACACACAGGAACTCCACGTATGATTGCTCTTGCAAAAGAAATGTTAGATTTAGATGACATTCCATCGCATGATGCGCCAGAAAATGATTAAGAATTTTCTTAAAAATGGATTTTTTTTGTATTTTCAACATATAAATAACATTAAATGAAAAAGTTTTTAATTCTATTCCTACTTTCGAACTTAGTATTAGCACAAGTTGAAGAAATTAAATATGAAGTAATATATAAATCAAAATTCTCTGAATTCGCTTTAAATAAATTTAAAGAAGATAAAAGAACTAATATAAATCGTGAAGATTTTTTACAAAAAACTCAAAATCCAAAACCAAGTTATTATACACTTACAAATGATAAAAAGTCATCAAAATTAGTCTATGAGAGTTCTATAAACAATGAGCAAAATTCAAATTTGGAAGTTAATATAAAACCTTTTGGAAGCGGACCTATTTACAAATTTTCTTCAAAAGATAGTATAAATAGTTACACAGAGTATCCAATTTTAGGTAAAAATATTTTTACAAAAAAGGAATTACAAAAATTAATTTGGACAAAAATAAACAATGATTCTATCATCCTAAATTTTAATACAAGACAATATAAAGCGGAAAATCAAGATGCTACATATACAATTTGGGTAACTAATCAACTACCTAACAATTTAGGTATTTCTGATTTATTTTTTCAAGATGGATTTATTCTAAAAATAAAAATAACAAAAAAACCAACTCAGGTTTTTGATTATGAAATCATTGAAGCTTATCCGTTAAGTATAAAAACAAAAAAAGTTAAAAATTATAAAGAGTTAGAATTAAGAAATATTAATATATACTCGGAATTACAAATTAAGGATATGTATAAAAATTTTAACTCAACTCCTATTCAATAAAAAATGGAACTCAATATTGAGTTCCATTTTTGTTATCATTTAATATAATGAAAGATTATTTATTCATTAAATCTTCGATTTCTTCTGCTTCTAACGGAATATTTTGCATCAAGTTGAAAGGTTTTCCTTCTTTCTGAATTACATAATCATCTTCCAAACGAATTCCAAAACCTTCTGCTGGAATATAGAATCCTGGCTCGTTTGTGAAAACCATTCCAGCCACAAAATCATCAGTCAATAAACCATAATCATGTGTATCTAATCCCATATGATGAGACGTTCCATGCATCATGTATTTTTTGTAAGCTGGCCAAGCTGGATCTTCGTTTTGTACATCTGCTTTATCCAACAAACCTAAACCTAACAATTCAGAAGTATAAACTTTTCCTAATTCTTCATGGTATTTGTACCAATTATTCCCAGGAACTAACATCGTTTCCGCTTCTTTTTTACAACGTAAAACTGCGTCATAAACTTCGCGTTGGCGTTTTGTATATTTTCCATTAACTGGAATTGTACGTGACATATCTGATGAATAATTTGCATATTCAGCTGCAACATCAAACAAAATCAAATCACCGTCTTTACATTCTTGATTATTTTGAATATAATGCAACACATTTGCATTATTTCCAGACGCAATAATTGGCGTGTATGCAAAACCTTTTGAACGATTACGAAGAAATTCGTGAACAAACTCAGCTTCGATTTCGAATTCCCAAACTCCAGGTTTTACGAAATTTAAAATACGACGAAAACCTTTTTCTGTGATATCACACGCTTGTTGAATCAATTGAATTTCTTCTGGTTCTTTTACAGAACGTAAACGTTGCAAAATAGGATTTGAACGTAAATAAGTATGTCCAGGATAATCTACTTTCAATTGTTTTACAAAACGATCTTCGCGCGTTTCTACTTGAGGTGCTTCTGTTACGCGATAATGCTCATTTTTATTTACATAAACATTATCTGCTTCTACCATCAATTTGCGCAAAACATTTGGTAAATCTTGTAACCAAAGTACAGTTTTGATTCCAGAAACTTCTGTTGCTTGAGCTTTTGATAATTTTTCTCCTTCCCAAACTGCAATATGATCGTTTGTTTCACGAACAAATAATACTTCCTTATATTTAGGATCGTAAGCGTCAGGAAAAATTAATAAGATAGATTCTTCTTGATCAACTCCAGATAAATAAAAAATATCACGATGTTGTGCAAACGGTAACGTAGAATCTGAAGAAATTGGATAAATATCGTTAGAATTGAAAATAGCAAGAGAACGAGGTTTCATTGCTTTTACAAATTTCGCTCTGTTCTTTACGAATAACTCGCTTGGAATAGGATTGTATTTTGTTGTCATAAAATTTTACATTAATTATTATGACCAAATTTAAGAAGATGTTTTTAGAAAAAAAAGGAAAACCCTCGCAGAAACGAGGGTTTTAACCTTAACCAACCTAAACCTATGAAAAAGCCATTAGCCTTTTATGTTGACAAATGTAAGCTACTTTTTTTAAACTGCAAATTTTTTTTTAAAAAAGTCAATATTTTTTTAACGTCAATATGATAAAACGATAATATTCAATAAATAAGGTTTTAATAAAAATTCAATAAATATTCATTTGTAATATTTGGATTATTATTTATATATTTGCACCTCGAATTTTAGTATAAATAATAACTTAAAAGAAGTTAAAAATGACACATTACGAAACTGTTTTCATTTTGACTCCCGTTCTATCTGATTCTCAGGTAGAGGAAGCAGTTAATAAATTCAATGACTTTGTTACTGCTAACGGTGGTGAAATCGTAGCAAAAGAGAACTGGGGCTTAAAAAAATTAGCTTACCCAATTCAAAACAAAAGAAATGGATTCTACCACTTAGTAGAATTTAAATCAGACAATAACGAGTTAGTTTCTCAATTAGAAGTTGCTTACAAACGTGATGAGCGTGTAATCCGTTTCTTAACTGTGAAATTAGACAAACACGGTATGGACTGGGCAGAAAAACGTAGAACAAAATTAAAGTCTAACTCTAACAAATAAGCAAAGCTATGGCAATTGACGATTTAGCAAAAAAAGCAGCTGGAGGTAGCGAATCAGAAATCCGTTATTTATCTCCTTTAGATATCGAAACACAATCAAACTCAAAATATTGTCGTTTCAAAAAATTTGGAATCAAATACGTTGACTATAAAGACGCTGATTTCTTAATTCAATTCGTGAATGAGCAAGGTAAAATTTTACCTCGTCGTTACACAGGAACATCTTTAAAATACCAAAGAAAAGTTTCTAAAGCGATCAAAAGAGCTCGTCACTTAGCATTAATGCCATTTATTGGTGATCAATTAAAATAATAACCTAAATATTAAAATATCATGAACGTAATTTTAAGACAAGATGTAGAAGGTTTAGGTTTTGAATTTGAAGTTGTTTCAGTAAAACCTGGATACGCACGTAACTTCTTAATCCCTCGTGGATTAGCATCAGTTGCAACTCCAAATAACGTAAAAGCATTAAACGAAGTTTTAGAAGCTCGTAAAGCAGAAGAAGCTACATTAATCGCTGCAGCAAAAGAAAAAGCAGCTAAATTAGATGGTTTAGTTGTTAAAATCGACGCTAAAGTTGGTTCTGGAGACAAATTATTTGGATCTATCAACAATGCAGATTTAGCAGAAGCTTTAGTAAAAGCTGGTGTTGAAATCGAGAAGAAAAACATTAGAATCCCTGGAAACACTATCAAACGTTTAGGAAAATACGAAGCTAAAGTTCGTTTCCACAGAGATGTTGAAGTAGATTTCGGATTTGAAATTGTACCAGATGCTGCATCTATCAAAGCTGCTGAAGAAGCTGCTAAAACTAGAGCAGAATTAGCTAAATTAGATGCTCAAAAAGCAGCTAACGCTAATAAAGAAGAAGGTTCTTTCTTTAACTTCGATAACCCAATTTACGCTAACGACAAAAAAGCGAAAAAAGAGGAAGTATCAGAAGAAGTTGCTACAGAAGAAGCTCCATCTACAGAAGAATAATTATTATTCAACTATATATAAAAAAACCTCGCAATTGCGAGGTTTTTTTATGCTTTTATTTTAGATAATCTAACGTATTTACTTCTTTAAACTTTGGCGAACGTCGTAAGAAATCTTTGAAGAAAGCCGTATGCGTAGCACCCATTAATACAAAAATACGATCGTCTTTTGTAATCGGCACATTGTTCATATTTGAGAACATAGCTAAATTTCTATGATAATATTTCGCCGCTTGCTCTGCTCCTACTGGATATTTTTTGTATGAAACCGTCGTTAACATATCCGCATTAACTGCAACAGAAAAATCTAAAAATTCTGGTTGATTATAGTACTGCAATAACTCTTTTAATTTTACATCTTTTTTTGTTACTCCATTTTTCGATTCATTATTTCGGAACATTTCAATGTATCTTTTGAATGTAATCGAATCATCTTGCTCTTTCAACAAATCACCAAGCATATAAAGATAATCTTCTTGATAATTAATTCCGTAAATTTTCTTCGATCCGCTTAGTCTCCCAACTTCATAAGCCAATAACTCAACTTCGTTTGGATTTTCAAACTTCATTTTAGGATTAAGTAAATAATCTTGAAAAAGTTTATTCAACACTTTATTGCGAGAAGGATTTTGTTCAACTAAAATAATTGTAGGTTTAAAAGCCGCAATCTGCTTTGCTATTTCATGTATTTGACGAACATTATCTTGGTTATTCTCATCAAATTCAGTCGTACTTGCATCTGGAGTATATCCCATGTGAAAAGTTCCCATATTAAGAACTGGAATAGCATCATCAAATTTTGTTTGAAATTGATATTTTGTTTGAGCAGATAAATTCATAGTACCAATAAATGTAGCAATTGCAATAAATAAGTTTTTCATTTGAGTTAATTTTTAATTATGATTCAAATTTCTATGATTCTGAAAAAATTGACTTTTATTTATCGACTAACCCATTTGAATAATCGACGAATCACTTCACTTTTATGTAGAAAAGAATCTAATTTTACAAAAAACAAAAACAATGGAAGATGATAAAAAAAATTTAAGCTTCTCAAATCAAAAAAGCGTATTTATACTTTTAGGTTTTTGGGTTATTTACATTCTGTTTGATTACATAACAATTGGATTAGTTAATCTAACTAACGGAAATTCATTTTTTAAATCAATTACATTATTTGCATCAACAATGTATATTGTTCAGTTAATTACAATTTTTATTATCTATTTTTTTATTGCCCCCTATTTTCTTAAAAAAATAAATTGGAAATCGATATTATTCTCTATAGTATGTTCCTTTACAACATTCATTATTGTTCGTTATTTTATTGAGCAAATTATTACAGATTTTTTGTTCCATAAAGTCAATTATTTTGAAGGAACAACGATTAGTTTTTACATTTACGACAATTTACATTATGGTTCTTTTATCGTTTTTTCGTCACTTTTTTTATGGATGACATTTCATTCAATCCATACACTAAAACAAAATAACATCATTGAAAAAGAGAAAAAAGAAGCTGAAATTAATTTTTTAAAATCTCAAATAAATCCTCATTTTTTGTTTAATACACTCAATAATATTTATAGTTTGGTGAGTGTAAATTCTCCTCATTCGTTAAAAGCAATCGAAAATTTGAGTGCAATTATGCGTTTTACAACCTACGAAACCAATAAAGATAAAATTGAAATTGAACGAGAAATTGATTACATCAATCAATATTTAGATTTGGAGCAGATTCGTTATGGAGAAAAATTTTATGTCGAAAAAGAATTTTTGATTGAGAATTCTAAAAAATTAATTCATCCATATATTATTTCGCCTTTAATCGAAAATGCAATAAAACATGGTGTTGTAAAAGACATTAATCATCCAATTAAAATCAATTTAAAAACTAATTCTGAATACCTTGAGATTTCCGTTTCAAATAAAATTAATCAACATCAAAAAGATGAAACTTCAGGAATTGGATTAACGAATTTGAAAAAAAGATTGAATTATTATTTCGGAAATAATTATACTTTCGAAATTAAAAACGATTATGAAACCTTTCATATTTACTTAAAAATTCCATTAAATGACGAAAATTAAGTGTATTATTTTAGACGATGAACCTTTAGCTGTTGAATTATTGAAAAAACATGCTTCTGAAAATGAAAATTTAATTGTTTCACTTGCAACAACTGAAGTTTTTGAAGCAATTGATTTTCTCAAAAATAATAAAGTTGATCTTATTTTCACAGATATTCAAATGCCCGAATTGACTGGAATTCAGTTGATGAAAATCCTTGATCATTCTCAGAAATTCATTGTCACAACAGCTTATCAAGATTATGCTTTAGAAAGTTTTAATTTTCATGTGGTTGATTATTTATTGAAACCTATTACGAAAGAACGTTTTGATGCCTCTATAAAAAAATATGTTGATTTTTTTCAAACGACATCAACTAAAAATCAGTCGACTTATTTGTTTGTAAAAGCAAATGGAAAGCAAGTAAAAATTAAT
The DNA here is from genome assembly GCF_002484185.1 of Empedobacter sp. UBA7620. Lineage (NCBI taxonomy): Bacteria > Pseudomonadati > Bacteroidota > Flavobacteriia > Flavobacteriales > Weeksellaceae > Empedobacter > Empedobacter sp. UBA7620. The sequence goes on from NZ_DLJI01000036.1 coordinate 11,267, forward strand.
TTTTCAGATTTAATTTACATTGAAGGTTTGAAAGATTATATTCGAATTCATACCAAAACTGAAAAAATATTAGTCTTAGAAACCATGAAGTCTTTCGAAGAAAAATTACCAAATCATTTCAAAAGAATTCATCGTTCGTATATCATCAATCTTGATTTTTTAACTTCTATTGATGGAAATTCTGTTTATCTCAATCAGAAAATTTTACCAATTGGAGAAACTTATCGAAAAGAAATGAAGGATTTTGGTTAAGAATTATTAAGAACAAAAAATACTTGTCTTTTCGAGCTTGTCGAAAAATCTCAGATTCTTCATTTCGTTAACACTGCATTCAGAATGACAATAACAAAAAACTCCAACTTTAAAGGTTGGAGTTTTTTGTTTATATATTTCTTGTTCGTTGTATCAGCAACATATCAGCCAAAACCATCGCAGCTAAACTTTCTACAATAGGAACGGCTCTTGGAACAACACAAGGATCGTGACGACCTTTTCCATGCATTTCTACCATTTTGCCATCTGCATTCAACGTTGTTTGTTCTTGCATTAATGTCGCAACTGGCTTGAAAGCAACTTTAAAATAAATATCCATTCCATTTGAAACTCCACCTTGTATTCCTCCAGAATAATTGGTTCTTGTTGTTCCATCTTGGTTGAATTGATCATTCATTTCTGAACCTTTCATCGATGTAGAAGCAAAACCTTCGCCGTATTCAAAACCTTTTACGGCATTTATCGACATCATTGCTTGCCCTAAACGCGCGTGCAATTTATCAAAAATTGGTTCACCTAAACCAACTGGCACATTTTGAATAACGCAAGTCACTTCACCTCCAATTGTATCTCCTTCTTTGCGAATTTCTTTGATACGATCAATCATTTTTTCTGCCATTTCTAGATCTGGACAACGTACTGCCGTATCTTCAATTTTAGAAAAATCTAATGTAGAATAATCATTATCCAACTTCAACTCACCCACTCCGCTTACATAAGCCGTAATAGTGATATTTGGAATCACATGTTTTGCAACAGCGCCACCTACAACCCAATTCGCCGTTTCGCGCGCAGAAGTTCTTCCTCCACCTTTATGATCGCGAACACCATATTTGGTTTCGTATGTAAAATCGGCATGAGAAGGACGAAAAACGCCTTTGATATGATCGTAATCGTGAGATTTTTGATTATCATTCGGAATAATAAACCCGATAGAAGCACCTGTTGTTTTTCCTTCAAAAATACCTGAAAGAAATTGTACTGTATCTGGTTCTTTTCGTTGTGTCACAATTGCAGATTGCCCTGGCTTACGACGATCTAATTGTGCTTGTATCCAATCAAAATCTAATTCGATTCCACTTGGAACGCCATCAATTACACCTCCAATCGCTACACCATGACTTTCGCCAAAAGTTGAAATTTTAAATAGTCTTCCGAATGTATTCACAATAGTATATGAGTTTTTGTTTTTATTTTTCGAATTGATAAATCACTGCATTAACATTCATTGTAGCTCCAACAGAAGCTAAAATAATTTTATCATTTGCGTGAAATTGATGAGGAGCTAATTCTCCTTTTTTGATTAAATCAAACATTGTAGGAACCGTTGCTACAGATGTATTTCCTAAGAATTGAACCGTCATTGGATCAATTTTTTCTGGAACAGCCACACCATATAATTTGTATAAACGCTCTATCATCGCATGATCCATTTTTGCATTTGCTTGGTGCAATAAAATTTTATCAATATCAGTAATTGATAAATTTGTTTCGTCTAACAATTCTTTTATTGCTGGTGGAACATTTTTTAATACGAATTCGTAAACTTTACGACCTTTCATATTAATTGTTTTGATTGAACCTTTATAGTCTGGATTAGCAGAACGTCCATTTGTCAAATAAGCCAATTCATCACCTGTATAACTTAAAGTTTCATGATTGATGATTCCATATTTATAGTCAGCTTCTTTTGCTTCCAAAACCACTGCTCCTGCTCCATCTGCAAAAATCATCGCAGAACGATCATGTGGATCTACAGCACGAGATAACGTATCAGAACCAATTACCAAAACTTTCTTTGCAATATTTGCTTGAATAAATTGATGTCCTAAAATCAATGATTCTATCCAACCAGGACAACCAAATGTCATATCATAAGGCTTACATTTTAGGTTTTTGATTCCTAAATTGTGTTTCACTTTTGCCGAAATTGACGGCATAATATCAATTTGATGACCAACAGGATCAATATCTCCAAAGTTGTGCCCAACGATTATATAATCTAATTCTTCTGGATTAACGCCAGATTCTTCAATTGCTTTTTTAGCTGCAAAAGTTGCGATATCAGAATTTAATAAATCATCTTCTACATATCTTCTTTCTCTGATTTCTGTAATTTCCTCAAATTTACGCGTAATTTCTTCACCAGTTTTATCCAAACGATTTCCACTTTCGTCATAAAATTCGTGGTTAACAAAATCTTCGTTCGTAACAATTCTATTTGGTAAATAGTGTCCAGAACCTGTAATTACAGAGTTTATCATATTAATATTGTTCAATTTTAATAAAAAAATAATAGCGACAAAGTTACACATTTCATTAAAATAGTCATGAAAAATATGTAATAACTCATGCCGAAATTAATAAAGTATAATTAATTTAGCAGCATGAAAAAAAATCCTTCATTAATTGGTCTTTTAATCGTCTGTGGATTAGCTGCTTTGATCGTTGTTGTTTATAACACTTTTTTGAGCAAAAAAGATGGGTATGTGATTGACAATCCATCAAACAAAACCTTGACAATCAAAATTAACGATAAAGATTTTACAATTGCACCGCAACAAAATGCAAGAGTAGACCTGAAAAAAGGAAAAGCGCATATCGTTTATAGTTTTAATAACAAAAATGTAGATACAGTTGTAGATATTACAAGAGCAAATGGTTTTATAAATCCAACGCATCAAGAATATTATACATTTACACGACCTTATGGTGTTAGAAAAAACAAAGATTCTATCTTTTTATCAAACAATATTGCAATAGATAACAAGGTTTATCACGGAATTATCGAAAAATCTTCTCAATTATACATCGAAAACTTTTACTACAACATCGATCAGGATTATCCTAAGATGTTTATAAAAAGTGGCGGAAGCGAGAAAGCAACTGATTTATCGAAAATATTTAACAAAGAAGATTTTAAACAATTTTATTTCGAGAATTACGAATAAGATTTAGATTTTATAACTTTACAAAATGGCAAATCATCAACACGATGCAGTAACTCCTTACGAAGCATCAGATCTAAATAAAAAGAAACAAGTCGAGCAAATGTTCGATAATATTTCGCCAAAATACGATTTATTAAACCGTGTTTTATCAATGGGAATAGATATTCAATGGCGAAAAGATGTCATCAAAATGGTAAAAGCTTCTCAACCAAAAACGATTTTAGATATCGCGACTGGAACAGGAGATTTAGCGATTATGATGGGTAAAAATATCGATGCAAAAATTACTGGATTAGACTTATCTAACGGAATGTTGGAAGTTGGTCGCAAAAAAGTAAAAGAAGCTGGATTAGAAAATCGTATCGAAATGGTACAAGGTGATTCGGAAAATTTACCTTTTCCTGATAACACTTTTGACTGTGTAACCGTTTCTTTTGGTGTTCGTAATTTTGAAAACTTAGAGAAAGGTTTAGCAGAAATTAATCGTGTTTTAAGACCAGGCGGAACTTTTGTTATTTTAGAGTTTTCTTATCCTACAGCTTTCCCAATGAAACAATTGTACACGTTTTATTCTAAAAATATTTTACCTGCAATTGGTAAAATGGTTTCGAAAGATCAAAGTGCTTATACCTATTTACCAGATTCAGTTCGTGCTTTTCCACATGGAGAAGAAATGAAAAACATCCTGAAAAGTGTAAAATTTACACAACCTATTGATAAAAAACTTACTTTTGGTATTGCAAGCATTTATAAGAGTATAAAATAAAATTGCTTGTTATTCGTTGAAAGTCTATGAGAAAAAATCTAATCATCGCATTATCGTTAACTGTTGCTAGCATTGCAAATGCGCAGTTTCGCCCTAATAATGACAGAAGCGAAAACAGAACTGAAACTGATCAGAAAAAATTTAGTTTTGGATATTTCTTGGGAACTAATATGATGAGTTACAAGATTGTTCCTAAAGCTCAAACAAATCCGTTACCAGGAACTCCTCAAACTCCAGAAGATGATGGAGTAAATGAACACGGTTTAGTTTATTTAGATCAAGAAAGTAAAGCTGGTTTCTCTGTTGGATTAATCGCAAAAATGCGAGTAAATGATTATATTGATTTAAAATCAGAACCAGGATTGCATTTTGCTCAACGTATTTTACATTTTCGTAATGCCCCTTTAGCTGGTACATCAACTGGTACTTATGAAGGAGATTTAGAAGATTCTAATGTAAAACGCGAAGTAAAATCTACTTATATCGAAATTCCATTGTTACTTAACTTTCACGGAGATCGTTGGTTCAATACACGTCCATACATTCAAGGAGGTTTGGGTTATCTAATGAATTTACAATCTAACGAAAATAAGGAAGACGATAACGCAACTGGAGTTTTTAGAACAACAACGAATAACTTTAACTGGCAAGCTGAAATTGGAGTTGAAATTTATTTCAAACGATTTAAACTTACACCAGCTCTAAAAGGTATGTTCTTCTTTAATAATGAAATTGTTCCTGATAAACCTTCTACAGACCCTTATTGGACAGGAAGCTTGAATTCATTATCAACCAGAGCATTTGTTTTTTCTCTAAAATTTGAATAAAAATTAAAAGTCATAATCACAAAATAATAAAAACCATAAATAAATAATCACATGAATTTTCAATTATCGGAAGAACAATTAATGATTCAAGAAGCTGCTCGTGATTTCGCTAAAGCCGAATTATTACCAGGAGTTATCGAACGCGATGAAACATCTACTTTCCCAACTGATGCAGTAAAAAAAATGGGAGAACTTGGATTCTTAGGTATGATGGTTGACCCAAAATACGGAGGATCTGGTTTAGATAGCGTTTCTTATGTCATTGCAATGGAAGAAATCGCTAAAGTTGATGCTTCTGCTGCTGTTGTCATGTCAGTTAACAACTCTTTGGTTTGTGCTGGTATGGAAAAATATTGTAACGAAGATCAAAAACAAAAATATTTAGTACCATTAGCTTCTGGTCAAGTGATCGGAGCATTTTGTTTATCTGAGCCAGACGCTGGTTCTGATGCAACTTCTCAAAAAACTACTGCGGTAGATATGGGAGATCACTATTTATTAAATGGAACAAAAAACTGGATTACGAATGGTGGAACAGCTTCTACTTATTTAGTAATCGCTCAAACTGATCCAGAAAAAGGTCACAAAGGAATCAATGCTTTCATCGTAGAAAAAGGATGGGCAGGTTTCGAAATTGGACCAAAAGAGCAAAAAATGGGAATCCGTGGTTCTGACACACATTCATTATTCTTTAATGATGTAAAAGTTCCAAAAGAAAACCGTATCGGTGAAGATGGATTTGGATTTGCTTTCGCAATGAATGTCTTAAACGGAGGACGTATCGGTATTGCTTCTCAAGCATTAGGTATTGCTCAAGGTGCTTATGAATTAGCGTTAGATTATGCAAAAATTCGTAAAGCATTCAAAACAGAAATCATCAATCATCAAGCTGTTGCATTCAAATTAGCAGATATGGCAACTAATATTACAGCTGCTCGTATGTTATGTTTCAAAGCTGCGGTTGAGAAAGACGAAGGAAAAGATATTTCTATTTCTGGTGCAATGGCAAAACTATTTGCTTCTAAAACAGCGAACGAAGTTGCTTCGGAAGCCGTTCAAATTCATGGAGGAAATGGTTATGTTCGTGAGTATCATGTAGAGCGTATGATGCGTGATGCAAAAATTACTCAGATTTACGAAGGAACATCAGAAATTCAAAAAATTGTAATTTCGAGAGGAATTGCTAAATAATTTTAGATAAATATAATTATTTTTATCTTTATGAGACATTTGTTAATGACAGATGTCTTTTTTTATTTATTTAATCAAAAAACAATACGTCGTATATTTGTGGCGGAAAAAATATAAAGAAGATGAAAATTTTTAGATTCGGACCAAAAGGTCAGGAGAAATCAGGTGTAATCATCGATGAGAAAAAATTCGATGTTTCAGCATCTGGAATTATTTATGATGATGATTTTTTTGGAAATACAGAAAAACAAGAAACTTTACAAAAATATATCGAGCTTAACATTAATAGCTTGCCATTAGTTGAAGATGATGTACGTATTGGTACACCTTTAACTCGTCCAGGAAAAATTGTTTGTGTAGGTCTTAACTTCGATGATCACGTAAAAGAAATANNAAACAGGTTTACAACAACAAGCAGAACCGATTATGTTTATCAAAGCGAATCAATCGTTTAACGGACCAGAAGACGGAATTATGCAACCAAATGGTTCTACAAAAATGGACTGGGAAACAGAACTTTGTATTATTATTGGTGAAAAAGCAAATAATGTAACGGAAGAAGACGCAATGAATCACGTATATGGTTATGCATTGATTAATGATATTTCTGAACGTGCTTTCCAAACAGAACGTGGTGGTACTTGGGACAAAGGAAAAGGATGTGATACATTTGCACCTGTTGGACCTTTTATTGCAACAAAAGACGAAATCGAGGATGTAAATAATTTACGTGTTTGGTTAAAATTAAACGGAGAATTAATGCAAGATGGTAATACAAGTGATTTTATTTACCGTATTCCTAAATTAATTTCTTACCTATCTCAATTTATGTCTTTCTTACCAGGAGATATTATTTCTACAGGTTCTCCAGCAGGATCAGGAATGGGGAAAACACCTCAAGTTTGGTTAAAACCAGGAGATGTTATCGAATATGGAATTGAAGGTTTAGGTTCTACAACTCAAACTATTTTACCTTTCTCAAGAGGTTAAAATAAGATATCTTACAATAAAAACCGTGCAATTTAAATTTTGAATTGCGCGGTTTTTAAATTTTGTTTAGCATCATACTTAATTGATTAAACGATAAAATGAATACTTTTTTATGTAATCTGTTAATCATTTTAAAACAATCAATCGGTTAAATAGAACGTCTAATTCGAAAAAAATATTGGATATTCAATTAATTAACGTAATTTTGCAAACGGTTTTGACAACCGTCTAAATGGTACAAATCCATCAAAATGATGAATAATTCCTAAAATCTTTTGGGAAAACAGAATCATTTTGTACATTTGCACCCCGATCGGATTGTCGGTAATTTATAAAATATTAAAAATCAAGATAGTGGACACGTTAAGTTACAAAACTTCATCAGCCAACAAAGAAACTGCTCAGAAAGAATGGGTAGTTGTGGACGCTTCTGACTTATCATTAGGTCGTTTAGCGTCAGGTGTTGCGAAGCTTATCAGAGGTAAGCACAAAACAAACTTCACTCCTCATGCAGATTGTGGAGATTATGTAATTGTTTTAAACGCTGACAAAATTCAATTAACAGGTAACAAATGGGATGACAAATTATACATCCGTCACACAGGTTACCCAGGTGGACAAAGATCTTTAACTGCGAAAGAAGTTTTTGCAAAAGATCCTGTACGCTTAATCGAAAAGTCAGTAAAAGGAATGTTACCTAAAAATAAATTGGGTAGTAAATTATTGACTAATTTACATGTATTTGTTGGTACTGAGCACAATCACGAAGCTCAACAACCAAAACAAATCGATATTAACGAATATTTATAATCTAATTCCATGGCAATAGTTCATAAAATCGGACGTAGAAAAACATCTGTTGCTCGTGTATACTTACAAGAAGGTAATGGAGAAATCTTCATTAACGGGCGCGAGTTAGCAATCTACTTCCCTACGGCAGTATTACAATACAAAGTAGAACAACCATTTTTAATCACTGGTACAAAAGAGAAATACAATGTAGATATCAAAGTATTTGGTGGTGGAATCACTGGTCAGGCTGAAGCAATTCGTTTAGCAATTTCTAGAGCTTTATGTGAAGTTGACGCAGATTTTCGTTTACAATTAAAACCAGAAGGGTTATTAACACGTGACCCACGTATGGTTGAACGTAAAAAATTCGGTCAAAAGAAAGCGCGTAAGAAATTCCAATTCTCTAAACGTTAATTTATTCAATTCATTAAAAAATCCATTTTCCGTTGGTTTAGCATCTAAACAAATAAGGCTAGAATTTTTCGACCACTTGTTTGTTGCTTGTTGAGATAACGGAACGTAAACTAAAAAAAAGAAAATGGCAAAAGTAAATGTAAAGGACTTATTAGGTGCTGGTGTGCACTTTGGTCACTTAACAAGAAAATGGAATCCGGCTATGGCTCCTTATATTTTTATGGAGAAAAACGGAATCCACATCATCGACCTTCACAAAACTGCAGTGAAATTAGATGAAGCATCTGAAGCTTTAGGAAAAATTGCTGCATCTGGACGTAAAGTTCTTTTTGTTGCAACTAAAAAACAAGCGAAAGATGTTGTAGCTAAGCATGCTGAAGAAATCAACATGCCTTATATTACAGAACGTTGGCCTGGTGGGATGTTAACTAACTTTGTTACTATCCGTAAAGCAGTTAAAAAAATGAATTCAATCGATCGTATGAAAAAAGACGGTACGTTTGAAACACTATCTAAAAAAGAAAGATTACAAGTTGATCGTCAAAGAGCATCTTTAGAGAAAAACTTAGGTTCTATCGCTGATATGACACGTTTACCATCTGCAGTATTTATTGTAGATATCGTACGTGAGCACATCGCTGTAGCTGAAGCTCAAAAATTGGGTATTCCAATCTTTGCAATGGTTGATACAAATACTGACCCACGTCAAGTAGATTTCCCAATCCCTGCAAATGATGATGCTTCTAAATCTATCGATATCATCTTATCTACAGTAGCTGATTCTATCAAAGCTGGTTTATCTACACGTAAAGCAGAAAAAGAAAAAGCAAAAGAAGGTAAAGAAGAAGGAGCTGAAACAAAAGAAGCTTAACATTAACTTGATGATCAATTCATCGATATAATATACCTTGTAGCTCCTACACCACTTTGTGGTGTACGAGCTACTTTTATTTAAAATATTAAGAAACAAAATAAAAATATTACTATGAGCTACAAAGCAACAGCCGCTGAGGTAAGTAAATTAAGAAACGCAACTGGTGCGGGAATGATGGACTCTAAAAAAGCTTTAGAAGAAGCTGGTGGAGATTTCGATAAAGCTGTAGAAGTTTTACGTAAACAAGGACAAAAAGTAGCTGCTAAAAGAGCTGACCGTGATTCTACAGAAGGTGCAGTTATCGCTAAAGTTAACGCTGACCAAACTAAAGGTATCGTTATCGCTTTGAACTGTGAGACTGACTTCGTTGCTAAAAATGAAGCTTTCGTTGCTATGGCTAATGAAATCGCTGATTTAGCTTTAACAGTTAACTCTAAAGAAGAATTATTAGCTTTACCATTCGCAGGAATTACAGTTGGTGAAAAATTAACTGAGCAAACAGGTGTTATTGGAGAAAAAATCGAAATTGGTACTTTCCAAGCTATCGAAGGTGCTATCGTTAATTCTTACATCCACGCTGGTAACAAAATTGGTGCTGTAGTTTCTTTATCTGCTAACGTAGAAGGTGCTTCTGAAGTAGCTCGTGACGTTGCTATGCAAGTTGCTGCTATGAACCCAGTAGCATTAGATGAAACTTCTGTTGCTCAATCTGTAATTGATACTGAATTATCTATCGCTAGAGAAACTTTAGTTGCAGAAGGTAAACCAGAAAACATGATTGAAAACATCGCTCAAGGTAAATTACAAAAATTCTTCAAAGAGAATACATTAGTTCACCAAGCGTCAATCAAAGACGGAAAAACTTCTGTTCAAGATGTCGTTAAAGCTGTTAACGCTGACTTGAAAGTAACTGGATTTATCCGTTACAGCTTATAATAAGTTTATAATTTTTATTATATATCTTAAAGTGATGCTAAAATTTAGCATCACTTTTTTGTTTGGTATATAATTTGAAATGTTTGTTTTATAATTATTTATTTTTATATTTGTTAGGATTACAAGCATATGAAACACTTTATACTATTTATAACTATATTTTTATTCACCATAACATCTGCATCAGCTCAGTCGAGATTTGATCAGGACAAAGGCTCTGTTAGTATTTATCCAAATCCTGCGAGTTCTACGTTTACAATAAAATTTGATAATCCATCGAAAGCAAGTTCGGTGTCGATATATTCGATTATTGGAAATGAAGTAATGAATAAAAAATTAGACGGAAGCCAAAAAGCAAACTTTAATGTACAAAGTTTGAAAAAAGGAAAATACATTGTTCGCGTTTTTAATGAAGATGGAACAACAGAAACACAATCGTTGATTAAGAATTAAAATTATTCATATAAAACAAAAAAGCTTCTCAAAAATTTGAGAAGCTTTTTTTATGTCGTTACTCGAAAGTCTATTTCGCTTTCTTGTAATTATCTTCAACTTGTTTCCAATCCAAAACATTGTTAAACGCTTTCAAATAATCATCGCGTTTGTTTTGGTATTTTAAATAATAAGCATGTTCCCAAACATCAATTCCTAAAATTGGCGTTCCTGCAACCTCTGCTCCTGGCATCAATGGATTATCTTGATTTGCTGTACTTGTAACTGCCAAACTTCCGTCTTCTTTCACAACTAACCAAGCCCAACCAGAACCAAAACGTTTAGAACCTGCTTCGTCCAATTGTTTCATCAATTCTTCTGTAGAACCAAATGTTGCATCAATCTTCGCTTTAAGATCTCCTGTAGGCGCTTTCTGCGGCGTTGGAGACATAATATCGAAATATAACATGTGATTGTAATATCCACCAGCATTGTTGCGTAAAGCAGCATTATTCATATCCATTTTTTTCAAAATGTCTACAATATCATTCGATTTGATATTTGCTTCTTTCAGCGCTGTATTCAATTTGTTGATGTATCCTAAATAATGTTTAGAGAAATGAACTTCCATTGTTTTTGCATCAATGTATTCGTTCAATTCATCGTAACCATATTTCAAAGGTTTAATTTGGAAAGTTCCTGGGTCAGCTTTAACATCTGTAGGATTTCCAACAGGCTCTGCAGCAGCTTGCACTGTATCTTGTTTTACAACTTCTTTAGTTGTTGAGTCAGCATTTTCTTTCTTCGTTTCGCATGACTGAACAAAGAAAAGAACACCCAAAACTGACATCAAAAATATACCCTTTTTCATCTTATTCTTTTATGTAGTTTACTTATGATATTAATATTTCTACTAAAATATACTAAAACTATCGAATATAAAATTGATTTCTTTTAATTTTCTGTTAAAATGGAGATTAGAATGTATTTTTATTACATTTATAATAATTAACACGAAACAAAATGACGATTAAAAATCTATTTGCAATCATAATCAAATTGATTGGTTTTTTCTTTATTATAGAAACTTTTATAACATTTTTTCCCGAGCAAATCAATCTGTTAATGAACTTTGATGTAATATTTCCTGAAGAAATAAAAAGTCAAAATATCGTTTTATTTCCTTACATCACGCTTATAATTCTATTCATTGTACTGTTTTTGATTTATTATACTTTCATTTATAAAACAGAAATTATGATTAGATTTCTTAGAATCGAAAAATATTTTGAAGATACAAGAATTGAAAATCTTACAATTCCTATTCAAAAATATGCGCAGATTTCGATAATAATCGTTTCGATTATTTTATTGATTTTTCAATTACCTATTTTTATCAATACAACAATTAAGTATTTTAGTGTAAAAGATTCTTTTCAAGATGGACTAACTTCTGATTTAATTTCGAGTTCAATTATTATTCTACTTTCATTTATTGGAATTATTTTCAGCGATAAACTCTCAAAAAATTTTGCAAAATAAACACTATTTTATTTCAGATATTTTAATTATTCTTATTTTATTAATTATAAAAAACCAAAAATGAAATATTACCTAACTTATATTCTATTTATAATTTGTTCAATTTCTTTTTCACAAAATATTGATGAAAAAAGAGATATACTAATTCATAATCTTTGTAATATCCTTTCCGAAAATAAAAATCTTAATGATTTAGATAGAATTAATTTAGTTAATCAAGATGTTAGTTTAATTAAATATTTTAAAGATTTTTCAAAAGATGAAATTCAAGCTGAAGAAGAAGCTATTTTTTATAGATTTCAAAAAAAATGTAAAGAATACACTGATATAATAAAGAAATTCTCTGAAAAAAATAATGAAAACTGGATTACTTTAGAAAATTTGCCTAAATCAACAATCAATGATAAAGATTATAATTTAGTAAAGTCAGCTTCTGAATTATATTATTTTGACTACGAAGGAAATAAAACAATTGTAAAAATTGAAGATAATAATTGGATTGAATATTTTATTGATGAATCTTTTTCTAAACTAAAATTATATTGGATAAAAAATAATGATTTTAATCTAGAGTTTTTAGAAAGCAATAATTCAATGAAAAAATCATTTAGTAGAAAAGGAGAAATATATCAATATAGAATTTTAAGTAAAGAGAATAATTATTATTGGATCGCTTATTATACAAAAGATCTAAATAATATCGTAAAATTTAAATTATATATTCAATAAAAAAACCTTCCATTACGGAAGGTTTCTTGTTATATCGAGTTTCTTAATCTCTCTTATAATTTACAACAGCTTCTATAAAAGCTTGTGCATTTTCAACTGGAATATTTGGTAAAATTCCGTGACCTAGATTGGCAATGTATTTATAAGGACCAAAATCGTCAATCATTTCTTTTACCATTTGCTGAATAGTTTCTGGTGGCGATAACAAACGAGAAGGATCAAAATTACCTTGTAACGTCTTTTTGAAACCTGTAAACTCACGCGCTAATTGCGGCGTAATTGTCCAATCAACACCCAAAGCAGAAGCTTTAGAATCGGCCATTTTCTCTAAAGCAAACCAACAACCTTTTGCAAAAACTGTTACAGGAACTACTTTAGAAACTTCATTTACAATTTGCTCGATGTATTTCCAAGAAAATTCGTCATAATCTTTTGGCGATAACATTCCACCCCAAGAATCAAAAATCTGAATCACATTTGCACCATGTTCCACTTTTTTCAACAAATATTGAATCGTAGTTTGAGTGATTTTTTCTAACAATTGATGCGCAGCAACTGGATTTTGAAAACAAAAACCTTTCGCTTGATCAAAAGATTTAGAACCACGACCTTCCACTGCATAACACAACAATGTCCAAGGCGATCCTGCAAAACCAATCAACGGAATATTATTATCCAATTCTTTCTTTGTGATATCCATCGCTGCATAAACGTAACCTAACTCTTCTTCAACATCAGGAATATAAACTTTTTCTACATCTTGAGCTGTACGAATAGGATTCTCTAACCACGGACCAACACCAGGTTTCATCTCGAAATTCATTCCCATTGCTTGTGGTACAACCAAAATATCCGAAAAGATAATGGCTGCATCCAACGGAAAACGACGAATTGGTTGAACTGTAATTTCAGCCGCTAATTCTGGCGTTTGACAACGTGTAAAGAAATCATATTTATCTCTCAATTCGATAAATTCTGGTAAATAACGTCCTGCTTGACGCATCATCCACACTGGCGGACGCTCTACCTCCTCACCTCTCAATGCTTTTAAAAGCAAATCATTTTTTATCATTGATGTATTTTTTTATATTTTCGATAACCACTTCCACCAATGGTGTTTGCGCAGTTATAATTTCATGATTTGGATAAACTTCTTGTATCGCAGAAGTTGTTGTATTTCCGATTGTAAAAATACGCGAACTTTCCGAAATTTCATTTTGTTGATGAAATGCTTTGAATGATAACGGACTAAAAAAAGCATACGCATCAAAAGTTTCATTTAATTGATAAACAACCTGTTCTGATTGATATGTAATGATTTGATTGACTTCTTGATTTGCTTTTGACAATTCATTCACCAACAAATCTCGGCGCGAAGAACCGCACAAGAAATTCCATTTCGGAGAATAATTTCCTGAAATCAATTTCGGAGCTAAATCTTCTGCATAATCTTCAATCAACACAACCTTTCTGTTTTGCGCTTTTAGTTTTTCTGCCGTTTTTTTTCCAACAACAAAAAAATGACCATTCAATTCCAATCCTTGAATGGCATTTACTGTATTTTGACTCGTCACAATAAATTGATGAACGGATTCATCAATCTGTGCAGAAATTTCATTTTTCGAAGTCAATTCGATTTGTAAAGTTGGTTTACAAACCACCTCAACATCAGTTCCAAATTCTTTTTCAAGTAATTCAGGAGAAATTAACTTCGTGAATAAAATCTTCGTTCGCACTATTTCGTTCCGATTTCTTTTTTAATTTCTTCAATCATTTTTGCAGCACCTTGCGCAATACATTCTTCAGCAAATTCGCGACCTTTTGTCAAATATTCATCTGCTTTGAATTGTCTTTCGATTGAAATCATTTCTTGTCCATCAATTGATAAAATTGCTCCTTTGAATGAGTAATTTTCTTCATCAATTTTCTCAACTAACGCACCAATTGGCGCTGTACAACCTCCTTCTAAAACATTCAAGAATTGGCGTTCTACTGTTGCAAAAAGTTCACATTGTGGATTATTAATATCACTCAAATCCAAACCTTCTTTTGCAACAATTCCTAAAATCCCTTGAGATGGCGCAGCAATCATCCAATCAATCACTTTATAATGAAGACCTTTTTCTGCCAATTCATCTAAAATTTCTGAACGATCCAAACCTGCAAAAGCAAATACAGCTCCGTCCCAATCTGCATTATCTTGCAACTTTTTCAGACGTAATTGCACATTTCCTCGTAAATCTACAATCGTATCATTTGGATATTTATGATTCCAAAATGCTTTACGACGCAAAGATCCTGTTGCAATAATTCGGTGTTCTTTCTCGAAAATATCTTCCGATTTGTACACCAAAATATCCGCAGAACTTGCACGCTCTGGATATGCAATCAACTCTAATGTTTCTGGTAAAACAGTTGGTACATCTTTCAACGAATGAACCGCAATATCCACTTGATCATTCAACAAAGCAATGTCCAATGAACGCGTAAAAACACCTGTTAAACCTAATGAATAAATGGGTTGTTTTAGATTTGCATCACCTTCAGAAGTAATCGGAACGATTTCTGTTGGATGACCTTTTGCCTCAAGAATAGAAGCAACTTTATTGGCTTGCCAAAGCGCTAACGGACTTTGACGTGTACCAATTTTTATTGTTTTCATGATTGTATTAAGCTTGTTTTAAATGAAACATTTTTTCGATTAACTGAATTGTTTCGTCTGCATTTTCTTTATTTTCAATCAAATAAGAAGCAAACTGATTTGTAATTTTCTGAATTACTTTTTCAGTTAAAATCGTTTCATTTTCGTCAATGTTTACATTATCTTTTTTCAAATTATTTAAAGCAAAACTCTGAAAAAAGTCTAATCTATCTTTGAAAGATTGAATAGCAGGAACCAATTCTCT
This sequence comes from Empedobacter sp. UBA7620, assembly GCF_002484185.1. Classification (NCBI taxonomy): domain Bacteria; kingdom Pseudomonadati; phylum Bacteroidota; class Flavobacteriia; order Flavobacteriales; family Weeksellaceae; genus Empedobacter; species Empedobacter sp. UBA7620. The sequence goes on from NZ_DLJI01000036.1 coordinate 26,890, forward strand.
GGTTTCTAACCATTCGTAAAACTCTGTAGAATGCTCCTCTATAATTGCCAAAGCTTCTGGAATTGCATTGCGACGTTGCGCAATTGTATCATCTACCATTTTAGACAATCCGTCCACATTTACCAATTGTATAGATTCGCGAGCAGCCAATGTATGAATTACATTTTCTGGAACTGACATATCAATAATCGTCATTTCCTTATCGAACGGAATCATTTCTTCTGTAATCGTGTAATTACTTGCTCCCGTTGCAACAATTAGAATATCTGTTTTTTGTAATTCTTCTTTTAATTCGCTGTGATCTTTTACGGTAATATCATATTTCAATCCAAGAACTTCCGCCTTTTCTTTTGTACGATTGATTAACGTAATGTTTGTATTTGGATAATGTTTGACCAAATTAGCGCACGTATTACGACCAATTTTACCAATTCCGTACAACAAAATATTTTTGTCTACCAAGTTTCCTTGCGTTGCTTGAATAAAATTAACCGCAGAATATGCAACCGAAGCAGAACCGTTACTTAAGAAAGTTTCGTTCTTCACTTTTTTACTAATTTGGATCGCAGTATTTACCAAACGCTCTAAAAAAGCATTTGATGCACCTTGTTTTTTGAAACGAGAAAACCAAATTTTGATTTGTCCGATGATATCAAAATCACCTAAAATCTGACTTTCTAATCCCGACGAAACTCGGAATAAATGTGTAATCGCTTCTTCTCCTTCTTTTACCATCATAAATTGACGGAATTCATCTGCATTACCTTCTGTGTATTTACAATATTGCTCAACGATTTGATCTTCGTTTTCTGCAAAACCATAAAATTCAGTACGATTACAAGTTGATACAATAAAAAAGTTTTCTAAACCATTCGTTTTAGAATCTTGTGTAAACGTTTCAACTTGTTCCGGGAAAAAAGTAAATTTACCACGTGTAATGGCGTCAGCTTTTTCATAACTGATTCCGATTACGTAAAAATTTTCTTCCGTTTTATTACCTCTAATTGCCATTTCTTCAAATACTGATACAAAAGTAGTTTCAAAAGTCTTCGAAAAATAACTTTAAAAAGAAAAAATAACGCTAAAAATTAAAGTTTGCTTTTTTAGAATAATTATAAATTAAAGGTTTATATTTGTATGTAAACCATTATAAAGAGCGAAGTTGACAATTATCACGTTTTTTATATGACAAACCTCATCATTCGAAATGGATTTAAAAAATACCCATAAAAGTAAAATTAACGAGTATAAATTGTCAACAGACGTATTTATCGCTCAAATAGACAACTTTACAGCTTCTACAGACACGATTCTGAAAGGAATTGACAAGCGTTATATACAATTCTATTTTTGTACAAAAGGTTCGTTGACATTTAATTTTAATAATGGTATTTATAAAATCAATTTGAACGAAGGAAAAAGTTTTTTGTTCTATTATCCGACATTAGACATTCCATTATCGCTAAATATAAATGCCGAAAGTAAGGTTTATATTGTGGTTTTGTCTATTCAGAAATTACATCAATTGTTTGCAGAATATCAAATTCAGAATAATTTGATTTCGAGCATGACGCAAGAAAAATTTTATATTGAACGCGAAATTGGTCCAGCGATAAAATTAGTTTTGAATCAAATTGAACAAATGAAACTTTCTCCACAATTTCAAAATTTATTTTTGATTGGAAAAATGTACGAATTGTTCACGCTTTATTTTTCTGAAATCGAAAGTCAAACTGAGCATTGTCCTTTCTTGAATGATGAAAATGAAGGAAAACGAATCAAAGAAATCAAAGATTATTTATTAGCTGATTTTAAAAATCCGCCAACTATCAAACAACTTTGCGAAAAATTTTCCATTTCTGAATATCATCTGAAAGAAGGTTTCAAAGAACTTTATGGAACAACTGTTTATGGTTATTTGTTGGATAAAAAACTGGAATTTGCGTTGCATAAACTAGAAGAAAATCAACAAATGGTAAAAGATATTTCGTTTGAAATTGGTTACGAAAATCCATCACATTTTATATCAGCATTTAAGAAAAAATATGGTTTAACTCCAAAACAATACATCAAACAGTTTCAAAATTAATTTCTTTATAATTTAAACTGATTATCATTCTTTAACTATTTATAAATACTTATTTTTGTCAAATATTTATAAATAATTATGAGAAAACTTTTACTCCTTTTACTTCCTTTCATCTCATTTGCCCAACAGCCAGCTTATTATGAAGGGATAGATTTTAAACAAAATGGAAAAGCTATAAAAGAAGAATTGCATAATTTAATCAATGCTACACATCATGCTGTAACGTACACTCCTGGTGTTTGGAATATTTTAGATAAATCGGACTTGGATTTAGATTCTCAAGGCCGAGTTTTGTTAATCTATGGTTTTACAGATAACTCTACCATTTATTCAGAACAACGTACGCGCGATGTGAATAATAAAAACAATACAGGCGGAAACGCAAACGGAAAATGGGAACGTGAACATGTTTTTCCTAAATCATTGGCAAATCCTGTTTTAGACACGAGATATCCAGGAACAGGTACAGATGCGCACAATTTACGTGCAGTTGATAGACAATTAAATTCGACAAGAAGTAACAATACTTATCGTGAAAAATGGGCACAAGATGTGACAGGGCAAGCCAAATTAATCAATGGCGGTTTTTATCCAGGTGATGAATGGACAGGAGATGTGGCACGAATTATTATGTATATGTATGTACATTATGGGTTGGAAACTGATCCGCAATTGGTTGCGTACAACAACACAACAACAACCAATAATGATGGAATGCCAGATATGTTTCTGAAATGGAATGTGCAAGATAAAGTATCTGAATTTGAGAAAGTCCGAAACGAAATTATTGCCGAAACGCAAGGAAGTCGAAATCCATTTATTGATAATCCGTATTTAGCAACATTAATTTGGGGCGGAGATAAAGCCGAAAATACTTGGGCTGAATTATCTGCGAACGATTACAATTATCAACAAACGCTTGTAGAAGTTTTTCCAAATCCAACAACAGATAAGGTAAAAATTAATGCTAAGAATTTTGATTATGTGAATTTATATGATTTTAACGGTCGTTTACTTGGAATTGAATTAGGTTCGGAAGTTAATTTGAAAAATTATCCAGCTGGAATGTATATTTTATCTATTCACCTAAAAGATGGAAAAATCATCACGAAAAAAGTGATTAAGAAATAAATAAACAAAAAATTC
>NZ_DLJI01000036.1:30174-53316 GCF_002484185.1 Empedobacter sp. UBA7620
GAATTTTTTGTTTATTTATTTTAACAACCTTCGTTATACATCACATCAAAAGAAGCTACTTTATCATTTACCAATTTGAATTGTAATATTGAACCTGCATCTTGATCTTCTACATTAAAATAACGAAAAGCCTTTGTTCTTTTATCCGTTTTATCATCATAACCATCGAAAATAGAAATATTCAGATTTTTATATTTATTAATTAACTCATCCAAAGATGAGCCAATTTTAATTCCAGATAATGTTTTAAGACTAGAATCCGAAGACTTTACACTATATACAGTTAAAGTAGAAGAACCTGCTGTCTCCTCACCATTTGTTGTCAATCCAACTTTATATGTTACTCCTTTAGAGACAATTGTTACATCACCATCAGGATAACCATATTCATTCAATTTTATTTTGAATTTTTGTCCAGTTAATTTTTCTAATTCAGACAATTTCATTCCAAGTTTTACGTCATTAATACGAGTTGTAGAAACTTGCGCTTGCAAAGCTATTCCAGCTACAAAAGCAGCTATAAAAAATATTTTTTTCATTTTTATGTATTTAGGTTTTAATCATTATTTTAAAGTGTACATTCTTCTGGGTTATAAGAACTCAATCTTATTGTTGTTACAATTTCATTTTTCAAAGAAAAAGTCAATATAACACCATTTTCTCTATCATCAATTCTAAATTCTCTGTTATTATTATTCGATTTATCCAACAACACATTATATTTTGACGAATAAGCTTTCCACAAATCCTCCAACGTACTACCAATTCCAATTCCAGACAAAGTTTTGATATTTTTACTTGTTGTAGAAATAGAACTTAAATAGGTGTCATTTTCTGTTTTACTCAAATAACCACTTCTTATTTCGATTGTATAATCAATCCCTTTTAGGGTGACATTCGTTTCTCCTTCATCAACAATTGCAGCAATTTCTTCACCTAACAATTTCAACACTTCGAACGGACGCATACCAATTTTCAGTTCATTCATTCGTGTTGTAGAAATCTGACCAAATCCAACAACCGAAAGCAAGAAAAATCCTAATAAAGTTATTTTAATCCTCATAAATTTTATTGTTTAAATATCCCGATTCTGTCTCATCATCTTCAAAAATATCTTACACCGAAATATCATATTTTTTGTACGCTTTCCATAAATCGTCCAACGAACTTCCAACTTTTATTCCTGATAAAGTCAAAAGTTTAGAGCTGACAGACGAAACCATACATACTTCGAATTGTTTTGTTTTCAAATTTTTATAGTACGAAATATGATATTTAATTCCATTCAACTCAATGTCCTGTTCAGGCATTTCTGCATTATTTACATCATAAAGAGCTAATTGATTTGGTGTTAAAGCTGCAACTTGTTTTTGCTTCATTTCGTACGAAATATCTCCAAATTTGGAAGTCGTTACTTTTTGAGCAAACATTATCGAAGTGAATAGCAAGAAGCACCCTAAAATTGAAAAAAATCGACTAAGCATAAGCATTAATTTGAGCAATATGTTTTACAATTTTTCCATTATCCAAAACCCAAAGTGCATCATAAACACCAGCTCCATCGCTATATGTACCGAACAAATAATATTGATTTAACTCTTTATTGTAAGTAAGTTTTGTAGCTGATAAATTTGCGTTATACAAATTGGTAAAATATTCTTTTGGAATGATAATTTCTTTTCCTTTGAATGATATTTTAAACGATTTGAATTCTGTTTGAGGAATCATTCCATCCGAACCAAGAAAATCTTTTTCATCAATCGCATAAACAAAATCACCTTCCGTGAAAATTTTATGTTTTTTCGAATTAAATTCTTGCGTTTCGAGCTGAATGGTATAATCAGCAACCGAAAATTCTATTTTAGAATCATTGACTGAAGTTGGTGAAATAGTTTCAAAATCTTCTAACTTTTTGATTCGATCATAGTAAACAAAACCAGCTTTTTCAGGCTGATATTCAACCAAATACCATTTCGAGTTTTCTTCATCAGAATCAATTGGATAAATTGAATTTGAATTGACTTTAGCAACAATTTTAGACGAAATATTTTTATCATCTCTCACATTTGCAAAACCATCTTTATCTTGCACAATCCCAAATTGAGCTTGCACAAAATAGCCTAAAAAAGTAGTAAGAATGAATAAACTTTTTTTCATTTTTTGATTCGATTTTCTTGAAGTAAAGCTAACAAAATCTAAACCAAAAATTTTCACGAATTATAGTGATTTTACAAAATCGATATTTCTTTTCAAACCATCAAATTTTGTACGTTTTACAGGTGATTTCTTAAAAATTTCTCGAAAAACATCCTCTGTAATTTCTTCCCAATCTTTCTTCGAGAATTGATTAATTTTCTTATGACCAACAAAACGAGTTTCTTTCGTTGGCAACGAAAAACGATTCCATGGACAAACTTCTTGGCAAAGATCACAACCAAAAATCCAATCATCAAATTTTCCTTTCATTTCGGTCGGAATTTGATCTTTCAATTCAATTGTAAAATACGAAATACACTGACTTCCGTTCACTGTTTTATTGGGTAAGATTGCCTCAGTTGGGCAAGCATCAATACAACGCGTACATTTTCCACAATGATCAGTTTCAATTGGAGAATCATAAGCTAAATCCAAATCAATAATTAATTCGGATAAAAAGAAAAACGAACCTTTTTGTTTAGATAACGTCAACGAATTTTTTCCAACCCAACCAATTCCAGCTTTTTTCGCCCATGCATGTTCCAGAATTGGTGCTGAATCGGTAAAAGCTCTTCCGCTCACCTCCCCTATTTCTTCTTGAATAAAATCTAACAACTCGCGCACTTTTTCCTTCACGACAAAATGATAATCTTCGCCTTGCGCATACATCGCAACTTTGTAAGAATTAGGATTTCGATCTAAATCTTGGTAATAATTATACGCCAACGAAATCACAGATTTTGCTCCTTCGACCAAAATTCGAGGATCCAGTCGCATATCGAAATGATTTTCCATATACTGCATTTCTCCATGATAATTATTCTTTAACCAAGACTCTAAACGTGGAGCTTCCTCTTCCAAAAAATCTGCTTTGGCAATACCACACGAAATAAATCCCAATGCTTCAGCTTTTTCTTTGATTCGATGGGACCATTTTATTTTGATATGTTCTTCTGTTTGAAGGAGCATTAGTTAATTCGTAATTATGAATTTATAATTATTATATCGACGAGATTAAATTTTATCATTCTGAATGAAACGTGAGTGAAATGAAGAATCTTAGATTCCTCCTAACGCAAGAATAATATGTCGTGTGAGCCATTTTCGATTTATTAGAGTAAGAAAATCGTTAAGATTCTTCGACAAGCTCAGAATGACTTAGAACAAAATTACAAATCAAACAAATCGGTTTGAGGTGAATTTTCTCCACGATATTTTACACCAATATGTTTGAAAGCTTTTTCTGTTGCCACACGTCCACGAGCAGTACGCATCAAATAACCTTCTTGAATGAGATACGGTTCATAAACTTCTTCTAATGTTCCACCATTTTCTCCAACTGCTGTTGCTAAAGTTGTAATTCCGACTGGTCCACCTTTAAATTTTTCAATAATTGTTGATAAAATTCTGTTATCCATTTCATCTAAACCATTATCATCAACTTTTAGAGCTTTTAAAGAAAATTCAGCAATTGATAAATCAATTTTTCCATTTCCTTTAATTTGTGCAAAATCTCGAGTCCTTCTCAATAAAGCATTTGCTATACGAGGAGTTCCACGACTACGACCTGCAATTTCTATCGCCGCTCTTTCGTCAATTGGTGTGTCTAAAATACGAGAAGATCGCTCAACAATCGTACTTAATAATTCAACATTATAATATTCGAAACGGAAATTAATTCCAAAACGAGCACGAAGCGGCGCAGTTAATAAACCAGAACGCGTTGTTGCACCAATTAATGTAAAAGGATTCAAACCAATTTGAACCGAACGTGCATTTGGTCCAGATTCGATCATAATATCAATCTTAAAATCTTCCATTGCCGAATACAAATATTCTTCGATAACGGGAGACATACGATGGATTTCATCAATAAAAAGCACATCATTTTCTTCCAAATTCGTCAATAAACCAGCTAAATCACTCGGTTTATCGAGAACTGGTCCAGATGTAATTTTGATTCCTACACCTAATTCATTCGCAATAATATTTGCTAATGTCGTTTTTCCCAAACCTGGAGGTCCGTGCAACAAAACGTGATCTAATGCTTCGCCACGAAGTTTAGACGCTTTTACGAAAACTTCTAAATTCTCTAGAATATGCGCTTGTCCAGCAAAATCATCAAAACTTTGCGGACGAACAGTATTTTCGTGATTTAGATCGTCATCTGGATAAAATTCTTTATCAGGATTTAATAAATCTGACATAAAATGATGATATAAATTATAATGATGATATTACGAAGGACAAATTAAATTATCCTCCGTACTTTTACAACTACAAAGAACGCAATATTTTTTTAGATAAAAAGAATTATGAGCAAAGGAATATTATTAGTGAATTTAGGTTCGCCCGATTCTACCAATGTTGAAGACGTAAGAACTTATTTACGCGAATTTTTAATGGATAAGAAAGTTTTGGATTCTCCTTGGATTATTCGTAAAACTATTGTTGAATTATTTATTTTACCAAAAAGACCCGAAAAATCTGCTGAAGCTTACCGAAAAATTTGGACAAAAGAAGGTTCTCCTTTAATTGTTTACTCTAAAATTTTGAGAGATATGATACAAAAACAAATGGATATTCCAGTTGTTTTGGCAATGCGTTACAAAAACCCTTCGATAGAAGCTGGTTTACAAGAGCTTTATGACAAAGGTGTTCGCGACATTTTGGTTGTTCCTTTATACCCTCAATACACAATGTCTTCTACAGAAACTGTTGCGGATAAAGTGCTTGAAATTCAGAAAAAAAGTTACAAAGACACTAAGATTAATTTCTTGAAAGCTTTTTACAATCATCCAGATTATATCAAGGTTTTAGGAGATTCTATCAAAGAAAAATTACCTGAGAATTTTGATAAATTATTGTTTTCTTATCACGGAATTCCAGAACGTCACGATAATAAAGCACTTCGTGCTGCAAAAGCGAGCAAATTACCTATTGAAACTTATCGTAATCAATGTTTTGAAACAACACGTTTGGTAACCGAATACTTGCAATTACCAGAAGATAAATATACCACTTCTTTTCAGTCTCGTTTAGGTCGTGACCCTTGGATTAAACCTTATACAGACCACATGTTAGAAGAATTTCCTGCACAAGGCGTTAAGAATTTAGCGGTTTGCACCCCTGCCTTTGTTTCGGATTGTTTGGAGACTTTGGAAGAAATTTCGATGGAAGGACAAGAAGAATTCTTAAAAGCTGGTGGTAAGCAATTTACATACATCCCTTGTTTGAATGATCGTCAAGAATGGGTGGATACATTAGTGAAATGGTTGAAAGGTTGGCAAAATAATTAAGAAAGGTTTTTAGCCTTACAAAATAAATTAGATATCTTTGTTTGGAATTTTTCAATTTTAAACAAAGATATTTTTTTAAAATGAGACTAATTTTCTCAATTATTTTTTTAGTCCTATCACTTTTTAGTTCGGCTCAATTTTTAGATACCAGTGGAAATCTAATTATTGATGGTCGAAAATATCTGAAATCTAAAGTGGATACTACAGGACGAAAATCGGGTTGGGAAATTTATGGTGCAAATACTTTAACCGTTAATCAGAATACCTTTTCCAATTGGATGGCAGGAGGTGAAAATTCGGTTTCACTAAATGCAAAAACTGATTACGAATTCAATTTCCGAAAAAAGAAACACTTTTGGGACAATCGTTTTATTTTTGAATATGGTTTTTTAGATAATAAAACCAATGGAACACGTAAAACTGCTGACAATCTAAATATCACAACTTCTTATGGATATTTGATAAAAGAAAAGTGGTACCTAACCTCATCACTTAATATTCGTTCACAGTTTTCTACAGGTTACAATTACGGAACAACTCCAAAAACAAAACTATCAAACTTATTTGCGCCTGCATATGTAACAATTGGGGTCGGTGCGAATTATACGCCAAATTCTAATTTTTCTGTCAGTTTTCAACCTTTAACATCAAGAACAACAATTGTAGCGGACAAAGATTTGCAAAAGAAAGGAACCTATGGTTTGCGGAATGATGGCGATACATTTCTTTTCGAAGTTGGTGCATATTTAGGTGGACGTTATAAGGTAAAACTTTTTGATAATGTCACTTACGATAATAATATTGGAATTTTCTCCAATTATTCGAACAAATTTTATAACCTCGATATTGTATATGCTGGATTATTAGACATGAAAATTAATAATTTTATGTCCACGCAATTAACTATCAATTTGATTTATGATGAAGATCAAGTTGCGCAAACACAGTTTAAACAAGCTCTTGGGATTGGCTTAACGTATAAAATAGACAGTACTAAGAAAAAAGATAAGAAGAAACGTAGAAAGAAGGAAATTCTCCCATATTTCGATACATCTGGCATTTCCCCAGTCAAATTACCTAGAATAAAACTGGATAAACAAAACTATGATCAAGTTTTTGATAAAAATACAATTGACGAAAAATCAACGTATATTAAATCAGAATCCATATTTTTGGAATAAAATAACTATTAAATCAACCAATCTATATGAAAAAAATTTTATTTACATTAGCAATTTTAGGAAGTGCTACAACTTTTGCGCAAACAGTAAAAGATGGTAAAGTAGCTACTGATAGCAAGCGTTATTTAAAAGATCAGAAATTTGATGGTCGTCAACCTGGCTGGTTTGTTTCAGGAAATAATTCACTTTTATTTTCTCAAAGTGCATTCAGTAATTGGGTTGCGGGAGGTGTAAATTCATTTGCGCTGAACGGAAGTTTAGATTACGAATTTAACTTGACAAAAGAAAAGCATATCTGGGATAATCGTGTCGTTTTGGGCTATGGAATCCAGACTAACAAAGGTGAAAGTTCTCGCAAAACAAATGATGTTATCGACTTAACTTCTTCTTATGGTTACAGCATCGGAAATAATTGGTATTTAGCTGCCTCTATGAATTTTCGTACGCAATTTACAGATGGTTTTGATTATTCAACAGATCCAAAAACGAAGATCTCAGGCTTAATGGCTCCAGGTTATTTAAGCTTAGGTTTGGGTGTGGATTACAAACCTAACGAAAATTTCCAAGTTAATATTCATCCATTTACACCAAGAATGACCTTTGTCTTAGACAAAGATTTACAGAAAAAAGGAAATTTTGGACTTAAAAATGATGGAGACAATACTTTATTTGAATTCGGTGCATATTTAGGTGCGCGATATAAACTACAAATTATGGAAGGAATTTCTTATGATAACCGTGTCGGAATCTATGCAGATTACCTGAAAAATTTCGGAAATATGGACGTTGCTTATCAAGGAATTTTGGATATGAAAGTGAACAAGTTTGTTTCGGCACAAGTAAGTTTAAATTTACTGTATGATGAAGATCAAATCAAGAAAACGCAGATAAAACAAACACTTGGTATCGGATTTAATTACAAATTTGATAACACTCCACCAAAAGTAGAAGAAGCGCCAGCAACTGCATTTATACAAGAAGCGCCAATTTTCGAAGAAAAAGAAGAAACTGTAGAAGTGGCAACTAACATTCTGAAAAAGGAACCAATTCTTAATGAAACAAAATTAGTCGCTCAATAATATTTTCAACCTGCTTTTAATAAGCAGGTTTTTTATTTTTCTTATTTTTACAGCTCAATAGAAGAATAAAATGACAAAAAATATTTTCGGCGCACTATTACCACAAATTTTAATGATTGTTTGGGCAGCTTTCGAGTTTTACCTTGGGTTCAACAACGAACAAAATAACCGCATCATTCTTAGCGCAATCGTGATATTAATCTTCGTTATTTTTACAATTATTACATTAGTCAAAGTTATCAAATACCCTAACGACCCTACTTATTTGAAGAAAAAGTAATTTTTATGAATGTAATTCTTAAAACTGAACGATTAACTTTAAGACCAGTCACAATTGATGATACTGAAACAATTCACCAATTACATTCTATCGAAGAAGTTGATCAATATAACACGTTAGGAATTCCAGAGAATATAGAAGTAACCGTTCTTCATGTAAAAGATTTAGTAAAGTCTAATCAAGGAGAACAACCACAAGCTTATACTTTTGTTATCGAAAATGATAATCAATTTGCTGGATTAATTTCTCTAAATTTAGGTCGAGCTAAATACAAAAATGCAGAAATTTGGTTCAAATTACATCCAGATTTTTGGAACAAAGGAATTGCAACAGAAGCTTTAAAAGAAATTATTTCTTTTGGATTCAACACGTTAAATCTTCACAGAATCGAAGCTGGATGCGCTGTTGATAATATTGGATCTTACAAAGTTCTTGAAAAAGTTGGCATGATACGAGAAGCGCATACAAGACAATTACTTCCTCTAAAATCTGGCTGGGCAGATAATTATGGCTACGCTATTTTATCAACTGATTAACTTTTCTCTTCTCCCTTAAATTTCGTAAACTTGCGTTATGTGTATAATAAAACTTCACAAATGAAATTAGACGAATTAGAAAATCACGAATTTTTAAAAACATTATTGAATGATGCTATAGAAATTTCTAAAGATCGTGATATTGATATATTTGAAGTTGAAATTTTAGATGCTAATTTTAGTGAATATGAATTTTATATACACAAAACAGGTTTTTATTTTTTTCATTTAATTCAATTATGTTATCAATTGGAATATGGAATTGAATTATTATCAAACTTTAATTATAGTAAAAAAAGTAAAGTTACTAGAGATCAACATTTAACTTATAATGTTGAAAACTATATTATAAGATTAAGTTCAATAAATGACAGATTATTACAATTAGTAAATGCTGTTTTTCATTTATGTATAGATGAAAAAAACGTTAATGATAGAATAGTTTTGACAAATCTTAAAGTTTCTAGAACAAATTTTGAAAAACTTTTTAAACAATTTAAAAATTCTAATACTAAATATATTGGCGAAAGAAATACTATAATTCATAAACATTCATATTTAGAAAAAAAACTTAGAAAAATTCATGTTTTGTATGAATCAAATTTTCTTGATAAATATAATAATATGAACTTAGAACTCACAAAAGATCTTAGAAAAGACGTTTTAACAAAGTATATAAAAGAAACAAAATCAGAATTTTCAAAAATTAATAGCAACTGTTTTTCAAATTTGATTCCTATTTTTGATTTTTTACAAGTTGAATATGGTAAGATGAAAGTAAAACTGAAATAAATCTTTAATCAAAAAAAACAACAAAAATGAAATTAATCGGTCCTTTCAGACAAATTATAACACTTGCCAATTTACCTTTAAAAGGTGCTATTCACGAAAACCAAGTCGAAGTTCTCGAAGATGGAGGAATTATTATTGATGATGAAACAATTGTAGAAATTGGAAATTTCGAAACGCTTTCTCAACAACATCCAAACATCCAAATTGAACGAATTGAAACAGAACAAATTCTTCTTCCAGGATTTGTAGATTCACACACACATGTTTGTTTTGGAGGAAATCGCGCCAAAGATTTCGCAATGCGTTTGGATGGAAAAACATATTTAGAAATTGCCAAAAGTGGTGGTGGAATTTGGTCTACAGTAACAGAAACACGTAAAAAAACGGTTGACGAACTGAAAGATATTACCATAAAACATATTGCGCAATTAGCCAAACAAGGAATCACAACTGCTGAGGTTAAATCGGGTTATGCACTTTCTGTTGAAGGCGAAATTAAAATGTTGGAAGCGATAAATATGGCGAATCAAGAAAGCGAAATTGATTTAGTTCCAACTTTTTTGGGTGCACATATGAAACCAAAAGATTTCGAAGGTTCAAATCAAGAATATTTAGAACTTTTAGTCAAAGAAGTTTTTCCAAAATTGAAAGCTGATGATTTAGCAAATCGTATCGATATTTTTGTGGAACAATCTGCTTTTTCTGTTGAAGAAGGCGATTATTTCTTGAATGAAGCAAAAAATCAAGGATTTGAAATTACGATTCACGCTGATCAATTTACAGCTGGAGGAAGTTATTTAGCAACAAAATATAATGCATTGAGTGCAGATCATTTAGAATTTTCTGGTGAAGAAGAAGTGAAAAACCTTGCGAATTCTAATGTTGTTGCAACTGTTTTACCTGGCGCTTCTATCGGTTTGGGAATGCAATATGCACCTGCTCGAAAATTGTTAGATGCTGGTTGTTGCGTTTCGATTGCTTCGGATTGGAATCCTGGCTCAGCTCCAATGGGAAATCTTCTGACACAAGCTTCTGTTTTAGCTACTTTTGAGAAATTATCAATGGCAGAAGTTTTAGCTGCAATTACTTTTCGTGCTGCAAAGGCTTTAAATTTAGTTGATCGTGGAACAATAGAAAAAGGTAAAAAAGCCGATTTTATAAGCTTCTCTACCTTCGATTATCGTAATATTATCTATTATCAAGGGCAATTACAACCAACGTATGTTTGGAAAAATGGCGCGTTGATTAATCAATAGTGTAAATATTATCAGGAGTGATGGTGTTTGTCGGCGTGTAAATTAACCAATCGGTAATCATTTCTTGCGGATAAAGACCTTCATCTCCTTCATTCAAACCTTCTACAGCATAAGGACGATTCAAGCAAACACCAAAAATTTCGTTGTTTTCATTGATTCCGTACACATCAAACCAAATATGTTCCTTATTCATTTCATGATCAACATCAAATCCTAATTTGATTAAAAATCGATAATAATTTTCTTCATCTGCTTCTGGATTAAAATACGTGTTAAATGCTTTTTTATAAGATTCAAAACGTTGATAAGCCAAGGCTGACATTCGTTCCGTTTCCTGATCGCTGATAAAGAAAATCGGATTATCTGCAATTGTTGCCGCATAAACTTCTGGCGTTAATGTATGTCCTTCTTGAACCCCTAACAAAACGCCACAAGGTTCGTAATTTTCGTTTTCTGGCTGACGCTCATTGTAACCTCCCGGAATTGTTGCAGGATAATCTTTCACCACATCTTCCCAACGTTTCCAACAAAATGTAATATCCAAACCATCATAACCAATATTAAATTCTTCATTTTCTGGCGAACGAAAATCTGGTTTAATAAACGCATTTACAATCATATCCAAAGCCGAATTCATCTGCTCTACTCCATCTTTGATGTTCAACATTTCCAATTCCACAGAACCGCAACGATGCAAACCATGCGTATGCATCCAATACACGCGATCGCCATCTTCGTCCTCATCATAAACGCCATGAATCACATATAAATACGAAGGCGCAGGCGGAATTTCTGACTCTGCTGTCACTTTCGCCCATTTACCAGAAAGCAAACGATAAGGCATAAAATCGACAACAATAGACGGATTCTCGACAATGGCTTGCATAATTTTTAGTTGCAAATGAAAACTATCCAACGCGTCATTTCCGAAATACATCACAGATTCCAAATAAAAATCTTGTTGCGTTGCAATTTCCATTTCTTCATCCGAAATCATATTTCCAAAACCAAATTCAGAATAATCGTTACTTCTCGCATCCACAACATACAAATTCACATCAAATTCTTCCTCCAAATAAGACACTACAAGTTGATATTCTTGCTTCACCGCTCCATTTTCGTCTTTATCAATTTCGATAAGATCAAAATTAATTAATTGAAAATAATTAGTTAATTTCAAACTTTTCTCGATTGATTCTCTCGAGAATACAAAATCTTTCGACGAAGGAAAAATTCCCATTGTAGAAGGTAAACTCAATCCATCTTCTGCAATTCCTTTGTACAATTCTTGATTTGTCATAGTTATTTTTAGTTTGTTTTTTGTTAAAGATAAATGTTTTAAGTTCATCAAAATTTTAGCAAAATGTTAAACTTTAAAATGATTAAAGATGATAATTCAGTTCGCATTACGTTAATTTATTGTAATTTTGTTCGCATAATTTTACAATTATGATAGCATCTATGACAGGTTACGGTAAAGCCGTATTGGAATTACCTGAGAAAAAAGTAACGATAGAAATCCGTTCTTTAAACAGTAAAACACTGGATTTAAACACGAGAATTCCTTCTTTTTATCGTGAAAAAGAATTAGAAATCAGAAACCTTATTTCAGAAAAAGTTCAACGTGGAAAAGTTGATTTTTCGATGTTGGTAGAGTTAAATCCTGCTGCAAGAAATCAAAATATAAATGCTGAATTAATCAAAAGTTATATGGCAGAATTCAAATCAATCACGCCAAATGTGACTGATGGTGAATTGTTACCTGTAGTAATGCGCCTTCCAGACGTTATTTCGTACACGCAAGACGATTTGGGTGAAGACGAATGGAATCAAATTCGTGCAACAATTATTAACGCTATTGACGCTTTAAATCAATTTAGATTAGACGAAGGAAAAGTTTTAGAGAAATATTTGACTTTAAACTTGAATAATATTTTGGAGCTTTTAACACAAGTTGTGCCTTTTGAAAAAGAACGAATTGAGACAATCAAAGAACGTTTCAATAAACGTTTAGAAGAAGTAAAAGTTGATATTGATCAAAATCGTTTTGAGCAAGAATTAATTTTCTATTTGGAAAAATTGGACATTACTGAAGAAAAAGTTCGTCTAAAAAACCATTGCGAATATTTCTTGAAAGAATTAGCTGGAACTGAATCAAATGGTAAAAAACTAGGGTTTATTTCGCAAGAAATTGGTCGTGAAATTAATACATTAGGTTCAAAGTCAAATCATTCTGAAATGCAAAAAATTGTCGTTCAAATGAAAGATGAATTAGAAAAAATTAAAGAACAATCGTTAAACATTTTATAATGAAAAAAGGAAAATTAATCGTCTTTTCAGCTCCATCAGGCGCAGGAAAAACAACTTTAGTTCGTTACGCTTTAGAACAATTGGAAAATATCAAATTTTCTATTTCTTGTACAACTAGAGATAAACGCGAAGGTGAGGCTCACGGAGAAGACTATTATTTCTTAACACCAGAAGAATTTAAGGCAAAAATTGCAAACGACGAATTCGTAGAACACGAAGAAGTTTACCGCGATAATTTTTACGGAACTTTAAAATCGGAAGTTGATCGCATTACATCAGAAGGAAATTCTGTTATTTTTGACATTGATGTTATTGGTGCATTGAATATCAAAAAGTTGTACGGAGATCAATGTTTAACAGTGTTTGTAAATCCTCCATCTTTAGAAATTTTGAAAGAACGTTTGATTTCTCGCAACACAGAAAGCGAAGACAAATTGAAACAACGTTTGGACAAAGCGGGAATTGAAATGGAAAAAGCAAAAGACTTTGATATCATTTTATTGAATGACGATTTGGAAACTGCAAAAGCGAAAACCTTAGAAATTATTACAGATTTCATCAAATAATAATTCTAAAACCAAAATAAACAAATGCCTCGAATAAATAAAATCGAGGCATTTTTGTTATCTTTAGCTTTCGAAAAAATCACAACAAAAATGGAGAGCCAAAACAGTTTAGAAATCAACAACGCCAATATTCATTATTATCACCACGAAATAAATCCAGAAAGACCAACTCTTATTTTCTTACACGATTCTTTAGGTTCTACGCAACTTTGGAGAGATTTCCCGAAAGAAGTTGCCGAAAAAACGAATTGTAATTTATTTATCTACGATAGAAAAGGTTATGGAAAATCGTCGCCTTTTACAATTAATCATCGCGAATTAACCTATATGCATGATGAAGCAGATTTTCTAAATGATTTGGTTCAACATTTCAACTTCAAAGACATTATTTTATTTGGACATAGCGATGGTGGCTCGATAACGTTGCTTTACGCTTCAAAATATCATCAAAATTTAAAAGGAATCATTGTCGTTGGTTCGCACATTATTGTGGAAGAAATTTCATTGCAAGGAATCAGAGATGCTAAAATTGCATATGCAGAAACTAATTTGAAAGAACGTTTGACAAAATATCATGGCGATAAAACGCAGAAAGTTTTTGAGATGTGGACAGAAACTTGGTTACGCCCAGATTTTATTGATTTTGATATTCGAGAAGAATTAAAAAATATCGAATGTCCAACTTTGGTTATTCAAGGAATTGATGATGAATATGGTTCGATTGAGCAAGTAAATGGAATTATCAACAATGTAAAAGGAAGAAAAGAAAGTTATCTTGTTCCTGATGCAAAACATACACCTTACAAAGAAAATAAAACGCCAACTTTGGCTAAAACAGTTGAGTTTATTGATTCGTTATAACGAATCAATAAACCTAAATATCACTATTTATTCAATTTTTCTTCTACGTTTTATACATTTATACACTTCGAACCAAAGTACAGAAAGCATTGCTACAAGCATCGCGATTCCTAATTCATTTAGATTTAATGAAGTTACTTTAAAAAACAATGAAATTGGCTGTATATACAATATGGCAAAAAGTATTACTAATGTCAAAACTGTGACATAGACCATTAAATTATTTTTGTTTCGGAAACTTGACCACAAACTATAATAAAATGAGCGATTAGTTAAACTCAACCAAACATTCGAGAAAATTAACGTTGTAAAAACCATTGCACGTGTTTTCTCTTCATTTCCTCCAAGTTGATAAGTATATTGATATACAAACAACAATCCTAATGTAATTATAATTCCTTGAATAATACTTGTTGAAAGCTCTTTCCAATTCAAGAAAGTTTCGGTCATCGGACGAGGTTTTCTTTTCATCGAATCTTTTTCCAATGGTTCATTTTCATACACAATAGAACATGTTGGTCCCATTACCAATTCTAAGAAAATAACGTGAACTGGCGTAAAAATTTGTGGAAAAGCCCAACCTAAAAATAATGGCAACGAAACAATTAAAATAATCGGAATATGAATAGAAATAATATATTGAACAGCTTTTTTGAGATTCGTATAAATACGTCTTCCAGCAGCGATTCCGACTACTAATTTACCTAAATCATCATTCGTCAAAATCAATTGAGCAGCTTGTTTCGCTATTTCTGTTCCCTTTTCACCCATCGCCACTCCAATATGAGCCGCTTTCAAGGCTGGTCCATCATTAACCCCATCACCCAACATTGCCACTACTTCTCCATCTTCTTTCAACGCTTTTACAACAGCCAATTTCGCTTCAGGAAACATACGAGCAAACAACACTTTATCATGAGCCGTTTGTAACAGATCTTTCTCCGAAAGTTGAGCAATTTCACTTCCTGTAATACTATTTTCTGCATGTAAAATTCCAGCCTGTTCTGCAATACTTTTTGTTGTTTCAGCATTATCACCCGTAATCACTTTTACTTTTATTCCCGCATCATAAATCTGTTGAAACACAGTATTAATTCCTTTTTTTGGAGGATCATAAAAAACGACGAATCCTAAAAATTCGAAGGGTAAATCTTGTTGATGTTTTGGAAAATTATCCTCTTCAAAATTAGATTTCGCAACACCTAAAAGTCGAAAACCTTTTAATCCAAAATCATCAATTACTTTTTTTAATTGATTTATTACTTCTTCAGATAAGTTTGAAACATTCAGAATTGCTTCTGGAGCACCTTTTGCCGCAATTATTCGTTGATTATCTTTATTTTTAAAACAATGTGTCATCATGGGAGGCTTCCCAGATAAAGGATATTCGAAAAACATTTGATATTGATTACGTTCATCAAGCTGCGTTTGTTCGTAAACTCGGTGCAACGTTTTTTCCATAGGATCGAACGGAACAGGTTCACTACTCCACATCGCATATTGTATAATCTCATAAATTTCGACATTTTTGAATTGATTTTCATCAAAAACAGAAGACGTTTTTGCATCATAAATAGCTTTCAATTTCATCGAATTTTCTGTAATTGTTCCTGTTTTATCACTACAAATAACAGTTGTACTTCCTAAAGTTTCGACAACGCTACTCTTTTTTACAATAATTCCTTCGCGTAATAATTTCCATGAACCCAATGCCATAAATGTGGTAAATGCAACTGGAATTTCTTCAGGTAAAATAGACATTGCCAAAGTCAAACCGTTTAATAAACTGCTTACAATGTCTCTTGTTTGAAAATAATTGAATCCGCAAACCATTACAAAAACAATGATTCCAATGATTGCCATTCCTTTCACAAATTTTTCTATCTGCAATTGCAAAGGCGACTTCTCTTCTTTTATAGATAAAATTGAGGTTCCTATTTTCCCTAATTTTGTTTCTGCTCCAATAGCCGTCACTTCAAAAATAGCCAATCCAGAAACCGTCAAGGTTCCACTGTAAATTTCTGGATGATCTGTATCTTTAAAAACCGACATACTTTCGCCTGTTAAAGCAGATTCGTTCACCGAAAAATCATTACTATGAACAATATTCCCATCCGCATTGATCATTTTTCCTTCTTCCGTCACACACAAATCACCAATTGTAATTTCGTGTGTTGGAATCTCAACTAATCGTCCATTACGGATAACAGAACTCAAAGGTTCGTTCAACTTTTCCAACTCTTGCAGAGCTTTTTGATTACGAGAATCTTGGTAAAAAGAAATTCCTGTCACCGCAACAATCGCCACAAACATAAATGCAGCTTCGCCCAAATCACCAACCAACACATAAATAATTGATACAGCAATCAAAATTAACGTCATTGGTTCTTTTAGAATATCAAACAATAAGCTGTACCAAGCAGAATTTTGATCACTTTTTATCGCATTATTTCCGTATTGTTCTTGAGCTTTTTTAACTTCAGAATCAGATAACCCTTTTAAATTTTCAGGAATTTTTATAGACATTATTTCAATCGATTAGTGTTTAATAAAGTTACAGCTAAATCCAATTAAAAAATAGTTTAATCACTGATTATGTCCTATTTAGATTTGATTTCAATTAAAACAAAAAAATCATTTCGAATGAAATGATTTTTACTCTATTATTAAGGAATTAATTTTCGAATGCATCGCAATTTATGCGAATATTTTTGAGAATCGGTATTGAAAATTCCATTTGTATCAATTGGATCAATGCGAACTTTTCCGTGTGCATGTAAAATCTTTCCATTTCCACACATAATTCCGACATGAATAATTCGACCTTCTGCATTATCAAAAAAAGCTAAATCTCCAGGTTCTGCTTCTTCTACAAAACTCAAAACTTCGCCCATTTCCGCTTGTTGATAAGCATCTCTCGGAATTTTGTAACCTCCTATTTTGTACACTTGTTGCGTTAAACCAGAACAATCAATTCCAAAAGAAGATTTTCCGCCCCATAAATAAGGCACATTTAGATAGGCTTTTGCTATTTCGACCAATTGATCTTTTGATTTTTTACCAGAAGTATATACCCCAAAATATTCAAAACATTTTGGACCAATTTTGATTTTACTTTCATTCAAAGCACGAACCTCAGCTCCAATTGTCAAAGTCATTGGCAAGCCACTTTCCATCGCATGATTGTACGGATTGATAGCAAATTTCTCGATTGAATCTTTATTATATTCTTCTTCCGAAATTTCTACAATTTGTTTTGGATCAAGCCAACCTTCATAACCATCAAAAGCTAACTGAACTTTCGTCCATTTTTCTAATTCTTCTAAAATAATCAACTTTTCTCCAAACAAAACCTGACTCACCATTTCTGATGAATCTCTTGCTTCGGAGCGCAATGGCGCAACACTTACTTGACAAATGGCGTACTTCATTATTTTTTTCGAATTAATGTAATTCCATCACGAATTGGTAAAATGATCGATTCGACACGTTCATCTTTCGTTACCATCTCATTAAATTCTTTCAAGATTTTTGTCGAAGGATCTTTCTTATCTTCCTCCTCCATCATCACTTTTCCGTACCACAACACATTGTCAACCAACATTGCTCCTCCGGGACGAAGAAGTTCCAATACCTTCTCGAAATAATAAGGATAACTCTCTTTATCGGCATCAATAAAAGCTAAATCTACAGAATCTTTTTCAATTGTATTCAATTCTTTGCGCGCATCATTGATTCTGAAATCAATTTTTGAAGCAAATTCTGATTCATCAAAATACTTTCTGCAAAGATATTCTAACTCATCATTTTTATCCATCGTAATGATTTTTCCATCAGCAGTCAAACCTTCTGCCAAACACAATGTTGCGTAACCTGTGAAAGTTCCTAACTCTAAAATAGTTTTAGGCGCTAAAATCTTCGACAAAATGCTTAACAAACGACCTTGATATTCGCCCGAAATCATGTGTGGCTGCGTTGTACATTGATAAGTTTCAACACGTAAACGGCTCAAGATTTCAGGTTCTTGATCCACATGATGATCTAAATACGATTCTAAAACTGGTGAAATTTTTATCATACCTTTAAAAAGTCTACAAAATTACAAAAAATGCATTGAATCTCGGCTATATAAAGGAAATTTAGATAAGAAAATTTATCCAAAATAATCAAACCAAAAAAGCATTACTTTTTGGGTAATGCTTTTTGTTTTGAAAATTATTTTGATAAACTTAGGCTAAATCTTAACCTCAGCCTTACTTTAAACTTTTCCTTTCTGAATAACAGTTACAACATCTGGATCTAATAATGTTGAAGTATCGCCAAAATCAGTTTCGTTACTTGCAATTTTTCTCAAAATACGGCGCATAATTTTTCCACTTCGCGTTTTTGGTAAACCTGAAACAAACTGTATTTTATCTGGTTTTGCAATTGCTCCAATTAATTTAGAAACTCCATTTTTTATTTCTGCTTCAAGTTCTGGTGAACCTTGTACTCCATCTTGTAAAATCACGAAAGCATATAATGCATTTCCTTTGATATCATGAGGATAACCAACAACTGCGCTTTCTGCTACAGCTTCGTGTTCATTTATTGCATTTTCTATTGGTGCAGTTCCTAAATTATGTCCAGAAACAATCACCACATCATCTACACGTCCTGTAATTCGATAATTTTCCATTACATCGCGATAAGCTCCATCTCCTGTAAAATAATATCCTGGAAATGTTGAAAAATAAGTTTCTACATAACGTTTATGATCACCATAAATAGTACGAGCCATAGATGGCCAAGGAAATTTAATTGCTAAACGTCCTTCTGCTTTCTCATTTACTGCTTCTACTTCTTTTCCTTGTTCATCCATTAAAACTGGCTGAATTCCAGGAAGTGGCAATGTTGCAAACGTTGGACGAAGCGGCGTAATTCCTGCTAATGGCGAAATCAAAATCGAACCTGTTTCGGTTTGCCACCATGTATCTACAATTGGACAATTTCCTTTTCCAATATAATCATTAAACCAGTGCCAAGCTTCTTCGTTAATTGGTTCACCAACTGATCCTAAAACTTTAAGACTTGATAAATCATATTTCTCGACATAATCTAACGATTCACGAGCTAACGAACGAATTGCTGTTGGAGCTGTATAGAAATGTGTCACTTTTAATTTTTCGACAATTTCCCAAAAACGTCCAAAATCAGGAAAACTTGGAATTCCTTCGAACATTACCGAAGTTGCTCCACAAGCCAAAGGTCCATAAATAATGTAACTATGTCCCGTAATCCAACCGATATCTGCTGTACACCAATAAATATCGTTGTGCTCCATTTGAAAAATATTATCGAACGAATAAGCCGTTTCTACCATATATCCACCGCATGTATGCACCATTCCTTTTGGTTTTCCCGTAGAACCAGAAGTATACAAAATAAACAAAGGATCTTCGGCATCCATAATTTCCGCAGGACAATTATCGTCTACCTTATGCATTTCATCAATCCAAAATTTATCTCGTCCACCAACCATAGAAGTAGGCTCTATAGCACGACGATAAACAATACACGACTGAATAGAAGCACAATCTTTTAAGGCTTCATCACAAATTGATTTTAAGTTAATTGATTTCGTTCCACGAAAAACTTCGTTTGCTGTCACCAAAACCTTACATTGCGCATCGTTGATACGAGAGGCTATAGCAGCAGAAGAAAATCCTGCAAAAACAATAGAATGCACCGCACCAATACGCGCGCAAGCTAACATTGCAATGGCTAATTCTGGAATCATTGGCATATAAATACACACACGATCTCCTTTTTGTACACCATTATTTTTTAAGACATTCGCAAATTGACAAACTTTTGAATGCAATTGACGATATGTAATAATTCGAGATTCTTCTAAAGGATTATTTGGTTCCCAAATTAAAGCGGTTTTGTTTCCATTTTTTTCTAAATGACGATCCAAAACATTTTCGGTAATATTTAGTTGTCCACCTTGAAACCATTTAAAATCTGCTTGTTCAAAATTATATTCAAGTGTTTTGTCCCATTTCTTTTGCCAAACGAAGTTTCCAGCAATTTTATCCCAAAATTTTTCAGGCTCCTCGACACTTTTTTTATACGCTTTCTTATATTCAGAAAACGAATTGATTCTAAAATTGTTAATCATTTTAATTTTAATTGTGGTTTTGAATACTAAATATAAAAAAAGCGAATCAATTTATCAAATTAACTCGCTTATATTTTATAAATGAATAAAAACTATTCTATTTTCCTTTATACGGACTTGCATTGTAATATGCTAAAGCAGTTGGTAAGGCTTCCTTTATTTTAGCCATACGCGTAGCATCAGAAGGGTGAGTACTCAAAAATTCTGAAACTCCAGCATTTCCACTTTTCGCAGCCATACGTTCCCAAAAAGGAATTGCTTGAGAAGGGTCATAACCAGCCATCGCCATTAAATACAATCCTGTAACATCAGCATCTAATTCCATTTTACGAGAATAGTTTAGTAAACCAACTTGTGCACCTACAGGATATAATTGTTCAAAAACTTTTGCATATTCTGCATTTCCAATAGATCCACCTACAATTTGTCCTAAACCTTGTGCTGCCATTTGCTGAGAAGCTTGCTCCGCACTATGACCAGCCAAAGCGTGACCAATTTCGTGACCTAAAACAACAGCCAATCCCGTTGCATCTTTGGTAACAGGCAAAATACCTGAATAAACTGCAACTTTACCTCCAGGCATACACCACGCATTTACTTCGTTTGCATTCAACAACGTAAATTGCCATTGATAACCTTGTAATTGAGAAGATATTCCTTTTTCTTGATAATATTTTTCAGCGGCATATTTTAGACGTTCCCCTACTGTTTGCACCATTTTTGCATCAGCAGTACCAGTAATCACTTTACCTTGTTTAAGAACTTGAGAATACTGATTATAAGCTGTCGGAAATAAATCAGCGTTCGATACTAATGACAACGATTTACGTCCTGTAACTGGATTTGTAGCACAAGAAGCTAAGACTAAAGCTCCTGCAGCTGTTAAAATTATTTTCTTCATATTTTTAAGTTTATTTACCGAGTTTCTTTTTGATTTCATTCAATTTCATCAATGCTTCAACAGGTGTTAAAGTATTAATATCTGTGTTCATAATTTCTTCTCGAATCGATTCTAAAATTGGATCATCTAACTGAAAGAAACTTAATTGCATATTATCTTGCGTTATTTTCTCCGTTTTATTCGAGATTCCTTCATCTGTTTTCGTCGCTTCCAAAACTTTCAACACATCATTCGCTCTGTCCACCACTCGTTTCGGCATCCCAGCCATTTTAGCAACATGTATACCAAAACTGTGCTCACTTCCTCCTGGAACTAATTTTCTCAAAAATAATATTGTATCTTTTGTTTCTTTGATACTGACATTAAAGTTTTTGATACGTTCCATCGATTTTGACATTTCATTCAATTCATGATAATGTGTAGCAAACAATGTTTTTGGTTTCAAAGCACTTTGATGTAGGAATTCTGCAATTGCCCAAGCAATTGAAATACCATCGTACGTAGAAGTCCCTCGACCAATTTCATCCAACAAAATCAAACTTCGTTCCGAAATGTTATTTAAAATACTTGCCGTTTCATTCATTTCGACCATAAACGTCGATTCGCCTGACGAAATATTATCTGAAGCACCAACTCGAGTAAAAACTTTGTCAATAATTCCTAAATCTGCTGCTTGTGCTGGAACAAAACTTCCTATTTGCGCCATCAAAACAATCAAAGCAGTTTGACGTAAAAGTGCCGATTTACCAGACATATTTGGTCCAGTAATCATAATAATTTGTTGATGATCTGAATTTAACTCAACATTATTCGACACATATTGTTCACCAATTGGTAATTGTTGCTCAATCACAGCATGACGACCTTCTTTTATATTTAGTTCAAAACCATCATTAAGAGACGGTTTAGTATAATTATTTTTCTCTGCTATTTCTGCAAAAGTTGACAAAACATCCAAAAAAGCAATTGCTTTTGCCGTTTGTTGAATCGGTAAAAGTTTAGTGATAATTTCTTGTAACAATTCAATAAATAATTGATTTTCTATTGCAAGAATTTTTTCTTCTGCACCAAGAATTTGTGTTTCGTACTCTTTTAATTCTTCGGTAATATAACGCTCTGCATTCACCAAAGTTTGCTTACGAATCCATTCTTCTGGCACTTTATCTTTGTGCGTATTTCGAACTTCAATATAATAACCAAACACATTATTGAACGCAATTTTCAAGGACGAAATTCCAGTTCGTTCTGTTTCACGTTGACACATTTGATCCAAATAATCTTTCCCAGAAAACTGAATTTTTCGTAATCGATCCAACTCTTCTGAAACACCTTCTCTAATCACATTTCCTTTTACAATTTGATGCGGAGGTTCGTCAGAAAGTGTATCAAAAATCTTTTGCGTTAAATGATCAATTGGTTCGATTCGAGAAAATAAATCCGAAACTTGTTTGATATTTGATTGTTCAGCAACTTCTTTTATTTCTTCCGAAATTTTAAGACTTTGTGCTAATTGTTGTAATTGACGAGGTGTAATTTTTCCTGTCGAAACTTTTCCAGCCAAACGTTCTAAATCGGTTAATTGACCTAATTTTTCGCGTAGATCGTAACGTAAATCTCCAAATTTGTAGAAATATTCGACAATATTTTGACGACGTTGAATTGATTTCAAATCTTTCAATACCATCACCATCCAACGATTCAATAAACGAGCACCCATCGGAG